>NZ_JBEZMS010000019.1:0-110411 GCF_040652815.1 Micromonospora sp. NPDC048169 | reverse complement strand
GTCGCGGTGACGCTCGCCGTCGCCGGGCGCGGTGCCCGCCGGGGCGGGGGCGGGGCGGGCCCACCCGCCACCGCGCGCCGCAGCGCCCGCCGGAACGCGTCCGCGTCCGGGTGGCGGTCGGCCGGGCGTACGGCGGTGGCGGTCCGCAGCACGGCGTCCACGGCGGCCGGCACCCCGGGACGCAGGCGTGAACCGGCCGGCCGTTGCTCGACCGGCCCGCCCGGTGGGCCCGCCCGGCCGAGCAGCCGCAGTCCCAGGCGGCCCAGTCCGAACACGTCGGCGCGGGTGTCGACCACCGCCAGCGGGTCGTCCTGCTCCGGCGCCATGTAGCCGGGCGTGCCGGCCCGGGCGGTCAGCCCGGAGGCGGAGGCGAGCGCCTTGGCCAGCCCCAGGTCGGCGATGAGCACCCGCTCACCGTCCGGGCCGGAGTGGAACAGGACGTTGCTCGGTGTCAGGTCCCGGTGCACCACCCGGTGCCGGTGCAGCACCGCCACCCCGGCCGCGATCTCGTCCAGCACCGACAGGGCCTCCGTCACCGGCAGCGGGCCCCGGGCCAGCCGGTCCCGCAGGCTGCCGCCGTCGGCCCAGGCCAGCACGGCGTACGGGCGGCCGTCGGGCAGCTCCCCCACGGCGTGCACCCGGACCAGGCGGTCGTGGTCCAGCCGCCGCAGCAGCCGGGCCTCGTCGAGGAACCGTTCCCGCACCCGCAGGTCGTGGCTCCAGTTCTCGGCCAGCACCTTGACCGCCACCCGGCCGGCGAGGGCGGGGTCGTACGCGAGCCAGACCGTGGCGAAGGACCCCGTGCCGAGCAGGCGCTCCACCCGGTACGCCCCGATCCACGTCGGCGTGATCACCGCACCACCTCCGGGACCGCCACCCGGGCCACCACGTCGACGGTAGACGATCCACCGAACCGAACCGCCGCGGCCGGAGACCAACAGGACAGGAGAACCCGACGGAAGGAGATCCACCATGAACCGTCTCGCGTCCACCGTCCTCGCCGCTCTACTGGCGCTGGCCGCCGCCGTGCCGGTCGCCGCACCGGCCGCCTCCGCCGCACCGGTGCGCACGGCGGCCACCGGTGGCGATGCCGGCACGCCGGTGCGCGCCCGGTCGGCGGTCCCGGAGAACGCGGTGCTCAGTGTCCGGGGCGCCGGCCCGTTCCGGATCGGCGCCCGGCTGGACCGGCTCGTCGCGGCCGGCCTGATCGACTGGACGGCGCCCGGCTGCCCCGGAGTCGTGCACGCCGGTGTCACCGGCTCCTGGGCCGGCGCGATCCTGCTGGCCTTCCGGGACGGCCGGCTCGTGTCGGTGGGCACGGCCACCGCGCCGCCGCGCTCCCCGGCCGGCGGGTCGGTCGGGATGTCCTTCGCCGAGCTGGAGCACGTCTACGGACCGCGCGGCAGCATGATCCGCAACGACGCGGGTGACGCCGAGGCGTACCTGGTCCGGTTCGGGTCGCGGGTCGAGCTGTTCAGCGACCACCCGATCCGGCCCGGGGCCGGCTACTACGAGGCCGGTCTGGCGTCGTACGTCGAGCGGGGGTTCCGGCAGGGCTGCTGCTGCTGAGGGCGGCGGGCCCGGCCGTCGTGCCGGGCCCGCGTCCGGCGGCCGCTCAGGTCGCCGCCCGCCACTCGCGGGCCAGCACCGCATAGACCACCTCGTCGGTCCACTCCCCCTTGACGAACTCGTTCTCCCGCAGGTGCGCCTCCCGGCGCATGCCCAGCCGCTCCAGCACCCGGGCCGACGCGGTGTTGCGGGCGTCCAGCCGGCCGACGATCCGGTGCAGCCCCAGCCCGTCGAAGCCGATCCGCAGCAGTTCCCGGGCCGCCTCGGTGACGTACCCCCGGCCGGTGTGCGCGGGATGCGCCACGTACCCGATCTCGCCCTGCCGGTGCTCCCCGCTGGTCCAGCTCAGCAGCACGTCCCCGGCGAACTCGCCGGTGCCCGCCAGCGTCACGGCGAGATTGAGCACGTCGCCGGGGGCACGCAGCGCGGTCCGCCGGACCAGCCGCTCGATGGCGGCGCGGGCGGCGGCGTCGTCGTACGGCTGGTGGTAGAGGTAGCGGGTCACCTCCGGGCGGCCCCGGTAGTCCCGGACCACCGCGAGGTCGTCGGCGGTGAAGGCGCGCAGCACCAGGCGCTCGGTGCGCAACGGCAGATCGGGCACGAACACCCCGGCAGGCTACGTCCCGGCTGTCGTCCGGCCCACCCGATTACGCCCCGGGCACCGCACCGGGCGCGGCGGTGGCATGGTCGTACGGTGAGCACCGCAACCACCACCGCCTGGCGCCGGCCGGTTCCCACCGCCGCGCAGTTGCGCGCCGACCTCTGGGTCGGGCTCGCGGTCACCGTGCTGGCCCTGTTCGAGCTGACGCTGGCGCACAGCACCGGGGCCTTCCTGCTCGGGCCGCCGCCGAGCCTCGGCGAGCAGGTCTGGTGGACGGTGGCGGTGACCGCCCCGCTCGCCGTACGGCGGCGGTGGCCCGCCACCGTCGCGGTGCTCGTCTCGATCGCGTTCATCGCCGGGCAGGCACGGGCGGTGCCGCTCGCCCAGCTCCCCTCGGGCGCGTTGTTCGCCGCCCTGTTCACGCTCGGCGCGTGGGGCGCCGACCGGCGGCTGGCCGGGCGGCTGCGCGCCGGCATCATCGTGGCGATGTTCGGCTGGCTCGCGCTGTCGCTCGCGCTGCGGGCCGACCAGATCTCGGCGGCCTCCTTCGCCGACGCCGCCGGCCCGGTGCCGCCGGTACTCGCGGCGGTGGTCAACGGGGTGTTCTACAACGTGCTGTTCTTCGGGTTCGCCTACTATTCCGGGCAGACCGCCTGGGTGGCCGCCCGCCGCCGGCACGAACTGCGGGAGCAGGCCGAGCAGCTGCGCCGGTCACAGGCCGAGGCGCGCGAGCGCGCGGTGATGGGCGAGCGGGTCCGCATCGCCCGGGAGCTTCACGACGTGGTGGCCCACCACGTCTCGGTGATGGGCGTGCAGGCCGCCGCGTGCCGGCGTGTCTTCGACCGCGACCGGGACAAGGCGCGTACCGCGCTGGCCGCGATCGAGGAGACGGCCCGCACCTCGGTCGACGAGCTGCGCCGGATGCTCGGTGTGCTGCGCGACCCGGCCGGCGCGGCCGCCGCGCCGGAGGACACCGCCGGCATCGAGGACGTCCGCGCGCTCGTGGACCGGGCCCGGGAGACCGGGCTGCGGGCCGAACTCGGGGTGTACGGCGAGCCGGTGCCGCTGCCGCGCTCGGTGTCGCAGGCGGCGTACCGGATCGTGCAGGAGGCGGTGACGAACGTGGTCAAGCACGCCCACGCGACCACGCTCGACGTGCGCATCCGCTATCTGGCGAGGGAACTGGAGATCGACGTGAGCGACGACGGGCACGGCGGCGCGCCGGCCGCCGGGGCCGGGCTCGGCCTGATCGGCATGCGGGAACGGGTCGCCGCCCACGGCGGTGAGGTGGAGGCCGGGCCACGCCCCGGCGGCGGGTTCCGGGTCCGGGCCCGCATGCCGCTGCCGGTCGAGGCCACCGGGCGGGCGGCGTGACCGCGCCGGTACGGGTGCTGCTCGTCGACGACCAGCACCTGGTCCGGACCGGTTTCCGGGTCATCCTGGAGGTGGAGGACGACATCGAGGTGGTCGGCGAGGCCGCCGACGGGCAGCGTGCCGTGTCGATGGCGACCGCGCTGCGGCCGGACGTGGTGCTGATGGACGTGGAGATGCCCGTCCTCGACGGGCTGGAGGCCACCCGCCGGATCACCGCCGACGCGACGCCGGGCGGCCCGGCGGTGCTGATCCTCACCACGTTCGACCACGACGACTACCTGTTCGCCGCGCTGCGGGCCGGGGCGAGCGGCTTCCTGCTCAAGAACGGCACCCCGGAGGACCTGGTCGAGGCGGTGCGGGTGGTGGCGCGCGGCGAAGGGCTGATCGCGCCGTCGCTCACCCGGCGGGTGATCTCCACGTTCGCCCGGCCCGGCGCGGCGCCGCCGGACCCCCGGCACGACGCGGCGACGGCGGACCTGACCCCGCGCGAGCGGGAGGTGCTGGAGCTGGTCGCGAGCGGGGCCAGCAACGCCGAGATCGCGGACGTCCTGCGCGTCGGCGAGGCGACGGTGAAGACCCACGTCAGCCGCGTCCTGGCGAAGCTGGGGCTGCGCGACCGGGTGCAGGCGGTGGTGTTCGCGTACGAGCACGGCGTGGTGCGGCCCGGGGGATGACGCCCGTCCCCCACGCGACGGACCTCGTGATCGCCCCACGGTGGGACGACGGGAGCGACGGCCGGCCGTAGCGTCGGGATCATGACCAGCGTGCTCCGCCTCGACGGCGTCGACCGCAGCTTCGGCGGCCGTCAGGTGCTCAAGGACGTCTCCTTCGACGTGACCGCCGGGCGCATGACCGGATTCGTCGGCGGCAACGGCGCCGGCAAGACCACCACCATGCGGATCGTTCTCGGCGTGCTCGCCCCGGACGCCGGGCAGGTGACATGGCGGGGGCGGCCGCTCACCCGCGAGGCCCGGGCCCGGTTCGGCTACATGCCGGAGGAACGCGGCCTCTATCCCAAGATGACGCCCCGCGAGCAGGTGGTCCACCTCGGCCGCCTGTACGGGCTGGACGCCGCAGGTGCGCGCCGGCGTACCGACGCGCTGCTGGAGCGGGTCGGTCTGGGCGAGCGGGCCGACGACCTGCTGGAGACGCTGTCGCTCGGCAACCAGCAGCGCGCGCAGATCGCCGCCGCGCTGGTGCACGACCCGGAGGTGCTGATCCTGGACGAGCCGTTCTCCGGGCTCGACCCGCTCGCCGTCGACATGGTGGTGGCGGTGCTGCGGGAGCGCGCCGCCGCCGGAGCGCCGGTGCTGTTCTCCAGCCACCAGCTCGACGTGGTGGAGCGGCTCTGCGACGACCTGGTGCTCATCGCGGGCGGCACGATCCGGGCCGCCGGCGCCCGCGAGGAGCTGCGCGCCGCGTACACCCTGCCCCGGTTCTCGCTCGTGGTCGACGGCGACGCCGGCTGGCTGCGCGACCAGCCCGGCGTGCGGCTTGTCGACCTCGACGGCGCGCGCGCCGTGTTCGAGGTGGACCCGCCCGCCGACGACCAGGCGGTGCTGCGCGCGGCGCTGGAGCGCGGCCCGGTCCGCGCGTTCGGCCCGGTCACCCCGTCCCTCGCCGAGATCTTCCGAGAGGTCAACCAGTGAACACGTTCCAGGCCACCCGGCTGGTCGCGGCCCGCGAGATCAAGGTCAAGATCCGCGACAAGACGTTCCTCTACAGCACGCTTATCTTCCTGCTGCTCGCCGTCGTCGCCACTGTGGTGCCGGCGCTGATGAGCAGCGGTCCGTCCACGGTCGCGGTGACCGCGGCCGGCGCCGATCCGCTGCGCGCGGCCGGGCTGGACGTCATGCTCGTCGCCGACGACGGCGCCGCCGAACAGGCGGTACGCGACGGCGACGCGGACGCCGCGGTGGTCGCCGGTCCGGTCGTGGTCGCCGACGAGCGGGCCCCGGACGACGTGGTCTCCGCGCTCAGCGCGGCCCCGCAGGTGAAGCTGCTGGACCCGGACGCGGTGGATCCGCTCGTCGGCTACCTGGTGCCGTTCGCCTTCGCGTTCGTCTTCTTCTTCATGTCCCAGACGTTCGGGTTGCAGATCGCGCAGAGCGTCACCGAGGAGAAGCAGACCCGGATCGTGGAGATCCTGGTCGCCGCCGTGCCGGCCCGGGCGCTGCTGGCCGGCAAGATCCTCGCGGCGGGCGCGCTGGCGCTGGGACAGATCACCCTGATCGCGGCCGTCGCGCTGATCGGCATGCGCCTGACCGACGGCGGCGACCTGCTCGGCCTGATCGCACCCGCGATCGGCTGGTTCGTGCCGTTCTTCCTGTGCGGTTTCCTGCTGCTGGCGGCGATGTGGGCGGCCGCCGGGGCGCTGGTGAACCGCCAGGAGGACATCGCCGGGGCGTCCACCCCGGTGCAGCTCGCCGTGATGGCGCCGTTCTTCGCGGTGGTGTTCCTCAACGACAACGCCGCCGCGATGCGGATCCTGTCCTACCTGCCGATCTCCGCGCCGACCGCGATGCCGGTACGGCTGTTCACCGGCGACGCGGCCACGTGGGAGCCGTTCGTGTCGCTGGCGCTGCTGCTGCTCGCGGCGGCCGGGTTCCTGCTCGCCGGGGCCCGGATCTACGAGGGTTCGCTGCTGCGCACCAACGGGCGGACCTCGGTACGGACGGCGTGGCGGCAGCGCGAGCCGATCGGCTGACCACGCGAGACGCGGAGTTGACCACGCGAGACGCGGAGCGCCGGCCACCCGATCACGGGGTGGCCGGCGCTCGGCACGTCGGGCGGGGTCAGCCGACGGCGGCCATGACCTCGTCGGAGACGTCGAAGTTGGCGAAGACGTTCTGCACGTCGTCGCAGTCCTCCAGCACGTCGATCAGCTTGAAGATCTTGCGTGCGCCCTCCTCGTCCAGCGGCACGTTCACGCTGGGGATGAGGGAGGACTCGGCCGACTCGTACTCGATGCCGGCGTCCTGCAGAGCGGTGCGGACCGCGACCAGGTCACCCGGCTCGGAGACCACCTCGTACGCCTCGCCGAGGTCGTTGACCTCCTCCGCGCCCGCGTCGAGGACGGCCATCATCACGTCGTCCTCGCTGGTGCCGGTCTTGGGGACGATCACGACGCCCTTGCGGGAGAACATGTACGACACCGAGCCCGCGTCGGCCAGCGAGCCGCCGTTGCGGGTCAGCGCGGTGCGCACCTCGGTCGCCGCCCGGTTGCGGTTGTCGGTGAGGCACTCGATCAGCATCGCCACGCCGTTCGGGCCGTAGCCCTCGTACATGATGGTCTGCCAGTCGGCGCCGCCGGCCTCCAGGCCGGAGCCGCGCTTGACCGCGCGGTCGATGTTGTCGTTCGGGACCGAGTTCTTCTTCGCCTTCTGGATGGCGTCGTAGAGAGTCGGGTTGCCGGCCGGGTCACCACCGCCGGTACGGGCGGCCACCTCGACGTTCTTGATCAGCTTGGCGAACATCTTGCCGCGCTTGGCGTCGATGACCGCCTTCTTGTGCTTGGTCGTCGCCCACTTTGAGTGGCCGGACATCTGTTACCTCCGTTGCTACCCGCCGTCTGCATCGACCGCACCACACGCCCCGCTCCCCCGCCGGCTCACGCCGACGCCGAGGTGCCGTGATCTCTGCTGGGAGCCGCGGCGGGCTGATGGCCCTGCCGAATCTCGGCAATCCTACCGGCGCGCGGCGGGTGGCTGTCACGCGCCGCACGGCACCGGCCCGCCCCAGGTCGCCCGAACCGGCACAAGCACGGCAGATCGGGTGGTCAGGACGCGGCCCGGACCAGCTCCACGAAGTGGCGGTGCAGGCGCAGGTCACCGGTCAGTTCCGGATGGAACGAGGTGGCCAGCAGGTTGCCCTGCCGTACCGCGACGATCCGGTCCGCGGCCGGGCCGTCGGTCACCCGGCCGAGCACCTCGACGTCCGGGCCGACGCGCTCGACCCAGGGCGCGCGGATGAACACGGCGTGGAACGGGCCGCCGTCGACGCCGGTGAGCGCCACCGGCGCCTCGAACGAGTCGACCTGACGGCCGAACGCGTTGCGCCGCACCGTCATGTCGACGCCCGCGAAGCCACGCTGGTCGGGTCGGCCGTCCAGCACCCGCGCGGCCAGCATGATCATGCCGGCGCAGGAGCCGTAGACCGGCATGCCGGCGGCGATCCGCTTGTCGATCGGCTCGCGCATCTCGAAGATGTCCACCAGCTTGCTGATCGTGGTCGACTCGCCGCCGGGCACCACCAGGCCGTCGACCGCGTCCAGCTCGCCCGGCCGCCGCACCGGCCGGGCGTCGGCGCCCGCGCCGGTCAGCGCCGCGACGTGCTCGCGTACGTCGCCCTGAAGCGCGAGCACGCCGATCACCGGTACGGCCACGATGCTCCCTCCGGGGTGTTAAGAGGGGGCCCCGCATCTACCGCAGGCGTTAACAGGGGGCCCTTCCTTGCGCTCACCAGCCGCGCTCGGCGAGGCGGTGCGGCTGGGGGATCTCGTCGACGTTGATGCCGACCATCGCCTCGCCCAGCCCGCGCGACACCTTGGCGAGCACGTCCGGGTCGTCGTGGAACGTGGTCGCCTTGACGATCGCCGCGGCCCGTTGGGCCGGGTTGCCGGACTTGAAGATGCCCGAGCCGACGAACACGCCCTCCGCGCCGAGCTGCATCATCATGGCCGCGTCGGCGGGGGTCGCGATGCCACCGGCGGTGAACAGCACGACCGGCAGCTTGCCCAGCTCGGCGACCTCCTTGACCAGCTCGTACGGGGCCTGCAGCTCCTTGGCCGCGACGTACAGCTCGTCGTCGGGCAGCGTCTGGAGCCGGCGGATCTCCTGCCGGATCCTCCGCATGTGGGTGGTGGCGTTGGAGACGTCGCCGGTGCCCGCCTCGCCCTTCGAGCGGATCATCGCGGCGCCCTCGGTGATCCGGCGCAGCGCCTCACCCAGGTTCGTCGCCCCGCACACGAACGGGACGGTGAACGCCCACTTGTCGATGTGGTTGGCGTAGTCGGCCGGGGTCAGCACCTCGGACTCGTCGACGTAGTCGACGCCGAGCGCCTGGAGGATCCGCGCCTCGACGAAGTGGCCGATACGGGCCTTTGCCATCACCGGGATCGAGACGGCCTGGATGATGCCGTCGATCATGTCCGGGTCGCTCATCCGGGACACGCCGCCCTGCGCGCGGATGTCGGCAGGCACGCGTTCCAGGGCCATCACGGCCACCGCGCCGGCGTCCTCGGCGATCTTCGCCTGCTCGGGGGTGACCACGTCCATGATCACACCGCCCTTGAGCATCTCGGCCATGCCGCGCTTGACGCGGGCGGTGCCGACGGCGGTGGCGGCGGTCGGGGCTGCGGATTCAGACACGGGACATCGCTCCTCGGCGCACTCGGGAGGTGACTGCGCAGGAATGCTACGACCGGCGCGGCGCCGGTCCGAGCGCCAATCGAACCCCCGGTGGCCTGCCGTGTGGCCCCGGTCACGGCCGGTGGATCAGCCGGTGGTCACGTCCGCGTGCGACGCCAGCGTCGGGTCGTCGATGTCGAAGTAGCGCGGCCACTCCCGCCCGCGTCCCATCCGGAACAGGCGCACCACCGGACGTCCGCGCGCCGAGCGGGCGTCGCGGACCAGATCGGTGTGCACCTGCCGGGCCAGCGCCAGCCGCCGGCTCGCCGCGATCACCGCCGCGCAGGCCGGGTCGTCCGGGTCCAGCCGCACCGCGCGCAGCTGCCGGGTCAGGTCGTTCTCCGCCGCCTCGCGTTCCTCCGGCACGGCGTCCAGCGCGATCCGGGCGGCGGCGTACAGCTCCACGCCGTACCGCTGCTCGGCCAGGACCGCGGCGGCGGCCGCGCGGCGCAGCAGGTGCGCGTCCAGCGCGCGGGCCGCCGAGTCCGCGCGGACCTGCAACCGCTGCACCCGCCCGGAGGTCCAGATCAGGTACGCCGAGAGCAGCCCGAGCACCACGACCGCGCCCACCACCCACCACATGCCCGGCATCGTAGTGCTGCTCCTCATCCCGGCCGGCCGGCGCTCGCACCGGTCGACGCGCTCGTCACAGCGGCCGCGGCGGCCACAGCGGTCAGCCCAGTCCCGCCCACTCCTGGTCCATGACCCGGCCGTCGGTGGCCTCGATCGCGGCTGCGTATACCTCCAGAACGCGGCGGGCAACCACGGGCCAGTCGAAGTTCGCCACCACCTGGTCGCCGCAGGCGGTCAGCCCGGCGCGGCGGCCGTCGTCGTCGAGCAGCTCGGACAGCGCGGCGGCCAGCCCGGTCGCGTCGCCGGTCGGGAACAGCCACCCGGCCCGCCCGCCGTCGAGCACCCGGCGGAACGCGTCGAGGTCGCTGGCGACCACCGTGGTGCCGGCGGCCAGCGCCTCGGTGAGGATCATCCCGAAGGACTCCCCTCCGGTGTTCGGTGCCACGTAGAGGTGCACGCTGCGCAGCATGCGTGCCTTGTCCGCCTCGGAGACCAGGCCGAGGAACGTGACCCGGTCGCGCAGGCCGGCCGGGAACCGCCCGTACAGCTCGTCGGCGTCACCCGGGCCGGCGACCAGCAGGCGCAGCCCGGGGCGGTGCGGCGCGAGCGCGACGAACGCGTCCCGCAGGATCGGGAAGCCCTTGCGCGGCTCGGTGAACCGGCCCAGGAACCCCAGCGTGCCGCCGGTGCCCGGGGCGCACTCCCCCGGCCAGCCCGGCAGCGGCGGCACCCCGGCGAACTTCGCCACCGCCACCCCGTTCGGGATCTCCACCGCGCCGCCGTCCATGTGCTCGACCTGCACCTTGCGGGCCAGCGCGCTGACCGCGATCCGGGCGGTGATCCGTTCCAGCACGATCTGGAGCGCGCCCTGCGCGGCCGACAGCACCCGGGAGCGGGTCATCGCGGTGTGGAAGGTGGCCACCACCGGCCCGCGCGCGCAGAGCACCGCCAGCATCGACAGGCTCGGGGTGAGCGGCTCGTGCACGTGCAGCACGTCGAAGTCGCCCCGGGTGATCCAGCGCCGCACCCGGGCGGTGGAGACCGGGCCGAACGCGATCCGGGCCACCGAACCGTTGTACGGCAGCGGCACCGCCCGGCCGGCCGACACCACGTACGGGGGCAGCGCCGAGTCCTCGTCGGCGGGTGCCAGCACGCTCACCTCGTGACCGAGCCCGAGCAGCGCCTCGGCCAGGTCCATGACGTGGTTCTGCACGCCGCCCGGCACGTCGAAGGAGTACGGGCACACGATGCCGATCCGCATGGCGTCCCCCTAGACCGTCCCGGTGGTGGCCGGCGGCTGCGCCGACGCGGGCGTGCCGTCCCGGCCCTGGTCCAGCCACATCCGTTGCAACATGTGCCAGTCTTGCGGATGCCGGGCGATGCCCGCCGCCAGACCGTCGGCAATCCGCTGCGTCACCGCGCGCACCCGCGCGTCGAGCGGGGCGCTGTCCGGGTCCGGCAGCGGCAGCGGACCCTCGAGCGACGCGCACGCGGTGTCCGGTTCGTACCACATCGAGGCCACGTAGAGCGGTGCGCCGGTGCGGATGGCCAGCAGCGCCGGCCCGGCCGGCATCCGGGTCCGGCCGCCGAAGAAGTCCACCTCGACGCCCCGGGCCGACAGGTCCCGGTCGGCGAGCAGGGGCACCACGTAACCGGCGCGCAGCCGGTCCACCAGCACGTCGAACGCGGGACGCGGGCCGCCCTGGTTGGGCAGGATCTCCATGCCCAGCCCTTCCCGGAACCCGACGAACCGCTCGTAGACGCCGTCCGGAAGCCGTTCCGCCACAGTCGTCATCGGCCAGCCGGTGGCCGCCACCCAGGCACCGGCCGCGTCCCAGTTGCCGGCGTGCGGCAGCGCCACCACCGCCCCCCGCCCGGCCGCCACGTCGGCGGCGAGCAGTTCCTGCCCGTCCAGGCGGAACCCGGCGAGGATGTCCGCCCGGCTCAGGCCGGGCAGCCGGAACGCCTCCATCCAGTACCGGGCGTACGAGCGCAAGCCCTCGCGCACCAGCGCGTCCAGTTCCGCGTCGGGCATCTCCGGTCCGACCACCCGGCGCAGGTTGGCGCGCAGCCGGCGCGTACCCCCGCCGTCCGTGCGGTGGGCGCGGTCGGCGCCCATCCGGAAGGCCGCCGCCGCGACGGGCCGGGGCAGCGCCCGGACCAGGCGCCAGCCCGCGACGAAGCCCGCCTCGGTGAGGTTCACTCGGCGCCGACCCGCTGGGCCTGGCGGTAGACGTGCGCCATCCGCTGCCCCACGGTGAAGATCGAGACGGCGGCGAGCAGCCAGAGCGCGATCTCCAGCGCGTGCCGGACGCCGACGCCGGTGAGCAGGCCGCCGACGCCGACGATGAGCAGCCGCTCGGTGCGCTCGGCGATGCCCACGTTGCAGGTCATCCCGAGCCCTTCGGCGCGGGCCTTGACGTAGGAGACGAGCCCACCCGCGGCCAGGCAGATCAGCGCCGCCGCCACGCCCGAGTAGTCGTGCTCGGTGGCCAGCCAGTACGCGACGGCGCCGAACACCGCGCTGTCGGCGATCCGGTCCATGCTCGAGTCGAGGAACGCCCCGAACCGGGTGGACCCGCCGCTCATCCGCGCCATCGTGCCGTCGAGCAGGTCGGTGAGAGCGAAGACCGTGACGATCAGCGCGCCGGCGACCAGGTGGCCGCGCGCGCCGAAGCCGAGCGCGCCGGCGAGCACGCCGAGGGTGCCGGTCACGGTGACCGCATTGGGGGACACGCCCGCACGCAGCAGCGTACGGGCGATCGGCTCCACGACGCGGGTCATGCCCGCGCGGGCCGTCACTTGGAAGATCTTCGCCATGGCGGTCCCACGATAACGGCCCGCAACGGCCGGGGACACAGCCGGGCGTGCGACCCGCCCGACGGCCCTTGTGCCGGCACCCGCGCGGGTGTGAGATCGAGCCAGGAGGTGAGCCAGTTCACCGGATCACCGGTCCGCGTTCGCATCCGGCAGCAGATCACCGGAAGATATCGCCGCGGCGCCCGTCCCGGGTCCGCTCCCCGTCGCCCGCGGCGGTCGCCACCACCACCGGTTGAGGGAGGTGCGCCGCGATGGCGCAGAAGAACGAGAAGGGTGTCACCGGCGGCGCGCCGGTGGTGACCGAGCCCGGCAGGGTCCGCAACGTGGTGCTCGTCGGGCACTCCGGCGCCGGCAAGACCACGCTGGTCGAGGCGCTGCTGGCCGCCAGCGGCACGATCAGTCGCGCCGGCGCCGTCACCGAGGGCACCACAGTCTGTGACCACGACCCCGCCGCCGTACGCCAGCAGCGCTCGGTGAGCCTCGCCTGCGCCCCGCTGGTGCACCGCGACGTCAAGGTCAACCTGCTGGACACGCCGGGCTACGGCGACTTCGTCGGCGAGCTGCGCGCCGGGCTGCGCGCCGCCGACGCGGCCCTGTTCGTGGTCTCCGCCGTGGACGGCATGGACGCCGCCACCGCCGCCCTCTGGGAGGAGTGCGCCGCCGTCGACATGCCCCGGGCGGTGGCGGTCTCCCGGCTGGACCACCCGCGGGCCGACTTCGACGAGGCGGTGGCGCTGTGCCAGCGGGTCTTCGGCGACAACGTGCTCCCGCTCTACCTGCCGATGCTCGGCGACGACGGCGAGTCGGTGGCCGGCCTGATGGGGCTGATCACCCGCCGGGTGTTCGACTACTCCGCCGGGCTGCCGGCGGCGGTGCGCGAGCCGGACCCGGAGCACCTGCCGGCCATCCAGGAGTCCCGCAACGAGCTGATCGAGGGGATCATCGCGGAGAGCGAGGACGAGACCCTGATGGACCGCTACCTCGGCGGCGAGGAGATCGACCCCGAGGTGCTGATCACCGACCTGGAGACCGCCGTCGCCCGGGGCCACTTCTATCCAGTGGTGCCCGTCTGCGCGGAGACCGGAGTCGGCCTGGACGCGCTGCTCGACGGCCTGGTCGCGGCGTTCCCGTCCCCGCTGGAGCACGACCTGCCGGCGGTCACCGGTGTGGACGGCTCGCCCCGCCCGCCGCTGACCTGCGACCCGGACGGCCCGCTGGTCGCCGAGGTGGTCAAGACGACAGTCGACAGGCACGTCGGGCGGGTCTCGCTGGTGCGGGTCTTCTCCGGCACGCTCCGCCCCGACCAGGTGATCCACGTGTCGGGGCACGGCATGGCCGAGCGCGGCCACCCCGACCACGACGCCGACGAGCGGGTCGGCCACGTCTACAGCCCGCTGGGCGCGACGCTGCGCGAGGTGCCCGCCTGCGTCGCCGGTGACCTGTGCGCGATCACCAAGTCGGGCAGCGCCGAGACCGGCGACACCATCTCCGCCAAGGACGACCCGCTGCTGATCGCCCCCTGGGAGATGCCGGAACCGCTGCTGCCGGTGGCGATCACGGCGCGCAGCCGGGCCGACGAGGACGCGCTGGCCCGCAACCTGTCCCGGCTGGTCGCCGGCGACCCGACGCTGCGACTGGAACGCAACCCGGAGACCCACCAGCTCGTGCTCTGGTGCATGGGCGAGGCGCACGCCGACGTGGTGCTCGACCGGCTGCGCGGCGGCGGGGTCGAGCTGGACACCGAGCCGGTCCGGGTGCCGCTGCGCGAGACGTTCGGCGCCGCCGCGCGGGGGCACGGCCGGCACGTCAAGCAGTCCGGCGGCCACGGCCAGTACGCGGTCTGCGACATCGAGGTGGAGCCGCTGCCCCGGGGCGCCGGCTTCGAGTTCGTCGACCGGGTGGTCGGCGGCGCGGTCCCGCACAACTACATCCCGTCGGTGGAGAAGGGCGTCCGGGCCCAGATGGAACGCGGTCTGGTCGCCGGCTACCCGGTGGTGGACCTGCGGGTCACGCTCGTCGACGGCAAGGCGCACAGCGTCGACTCCTCCGACGCGGCGTTCCAGACCGCCGGCGCGCTGGCGCTGCGCGACGCCGCCGAGAAGGGCCAGCCGACGCTGCTGGAGCCGGTGGACGAGATCACCGTACGGGTGCCCGACACGTCGGTCGGCGCGGTGATGGGCGACCTGTCCGGGCGGCGCGGCCGGGTGCTCGGCACCGAGCCGGACCCGGATGCCGAGGGCCGCACGCTCGTCCGCGCCGAGGTGCCCGCGACGGAACTGCTGCGGTACGCCGTCGAGCTGCGCTCGATGACCGCCGGCACCGGTACGTTCCGCCGCGAGTTCGCCCGCCACGAACCCATGCCCGCCCACCTGGCCGACCAGGCCCGCAAGGAATCCACCACCCGCTGACCCCACCCTCTCCCTCTCCCTCTCCCTCTCCCTCTCCCTCTCCCTCTCCCTCTCCCTCTCCCTCTCCCCTCCCCCGCCTCGGCCCCGCGATCTTGCACTTGCGGCCCCGGCAAGCGGTGCATTTCCGGCAACGAAAGGGCACCGAGTGCAAGATCGACGCCGCCGAGGGCGGGGTTGGGTCAGGACTGCGCAGATCTTGGTAGGAAGTGGCCCTCATAGGGGCCCCCATAGGGGACCTTTCGTACCAAGATCTGCGGTGCCCTCAGGATTTGGGACACCGATCTCGTCGCGTGGGAGCGGTCGGCTCGGCGGACGGGTCGGCCGGGGCAGGGGTCGGCTCGACGGGGTCGGCTGGTGGGTGGAAGTGCGGTCAGGGGCGGACGGCGGGGACCGGGGGCATCGGCCAGTGGGGGCGGTCGGCGTCCCGCAGGGCGGCCCGCCGTACCGCCGCCAGTTGCCGCTCCACCTCGGCGAAGTGGTCCGGGGCGAGCGGACCCCGGGCCAGCGCGGCGGCGTTCTCCTCGACCTGGGCGACGGTACGGGCGCCGGGGATCGGCACCGCCCTGTCGCTGCGCGCCCAGATCCACCCGATCGCTCCCTGCGCGAGGGTGCGGCCGTCGGCGGTCAGCGCGTCGTGGACGGCGGCGACCCGGCGCAGCCACTCCGGGGCGGGCCGGCCGCTGCGGAACCACTCCAGCCAGGTCGGCCCGAGCCCGCGTACGTCGTCGCGGGGCAGCGTGGACTCCGGCGTGTACTTGCCGGTGAGCAGGCCCATCCCGAGCGGCCCCCGGGCCAGGCTGGCCAGGTCGTGCTTGTCGCAGACGTCGAGCATGGCCGGGGCGTCGCGCAGCACCGACAGCGCGTGCTGCACGGCGGCGGCGCCACGGGCGACCTGGGCGAAGGCGGCGGCCCGGTCGGCCCGGTCGGTGCTCCACCCGTACGCCCGGATCAGGCCCGCGTCGACCAGCTCGTCGAGCGTGCCGACGAGCGCCTCGGCCCGGGGCAGCGGCAGGTCACCCAGGTGCAGCTGGTAGAGGTCGATGCGGTCGGTGCCGAGCCGGCGCAGCGAGTCGGTCACCGCCCGGCGCAGGTAGTGCGGCGAGGCGTTCTCGCCGGTGGCCTGCCGGGCGTGCTCGTCGAACGTGTAGCCGAACTTCGTGGCGATCACCGCCTCGTCGCGCCGGCCGGCCAGCGCCCGCCCGAGCACCCGCTCGCCGTGCCCGGCGCCGTACGTGTCGGCGGTGTCGAACAGGGTGACACCGAGGTCGAGCGCACGGCGGACGGCGCGTACCGACTCGTCGTCGTCGACCCGGCCCCAGCCCAGCGGGCGGGCGCCCTCGGCCCACGGGCCGCCGATCGCCCAGCACCCCATGCCGAGGGCGCTCACCTCGATGCCGCTGCGCCCCAACTGTCGTGTGTCGACTGCCACCGCCGCATCCTGTCACCTTCCCGGCGACCGCGGGCCGGTTCGTAGCCGAGGAGTCCGGCCACGGTCACGCCCCGTGACGTCAGACGGTGGGACGCCGCCGCCCGGCAAGCCGTCAGCGCGCGTAGGCCAGCAGCACCGGCGCGTCCTGACCGGGCCAGGTGCCGGCGAGACCGCCCGCCGCCGGGACGTCGGCCGGTACGGGACGCCGGACCACCGCCAGCTCAACCTCCCCGACCCGGACCACCGTCACGCCGCCGCCGACCGGACCGGCCGAACCCGGACCAGGCAGAACCGGACCGGCGGACACCGGACCGACCGGCAACGGACGGCCGGTACGGCTGCCCGTCAGCGTCATGCTCGCCGGTCGCACCTCGCGCTTTCCGTCGACCTCGAAGTACTCCTCGGCCTGACCGGCGTCGGCGAGCACCGCGGCGGCCAGCAGCGGCGGGTACACCGAATCGCCGCAGGCGTCGTACGCCCAGCGGCGGCCGAGCACCGAGTGCTCGATGACGCCCACCAGGTGCTCGTCAGCTCCGGCAAGCGGCGCGGCCCGGTAGGTGAGCGGCGCCTGGAGCACCGGGCCGTCGCCGGCGCGCACGAGCAGCGTCTCGACGCCGACCTCGCCGGCCGGGTCGTCGAAGCGGTACGCCGCCACGCGGCTGACCGGCGCGCCGGCCTCGCCGGCGAACCACTGTCGGCCGGGCAGCCAGGAGGCGAGCAGCTCCAGTTTCGAGGGGCGCAGCTCCGCGCGGTGCAGGAGAGCCATGCGCGAGATCGTACTGTCGGGGCCCGCCGCCGTCAGGCCGCCGCCCACGCCCCGGCGAGCAGGTCCCGGGTGTCGGCGAGCAGCTGCGGCAGCACCTTCGTCCGGCCGATCACCGGCATGAAGTTGGCGTCGCCGCCCCAGCGCGGCACCACGTGCTGGTGCAGGTGCGCGGCGATGCCCGCGCCCGCGACGCCCCCCTGGTTCATGCCCAGGTTGAAGCCGTGCGCGCTGGACACGTGCCGGATCACCCGCATGGCGGCCTTGGTGAACGCGGCCAGCTCGACCGTCTCCGGCTCGTCCAGCTCGGTGTAGTCGGCCACGTGCCGGTAGGGGCAGACCAGCAGGTGGCCGGGGTTGTACGGGTAGAGGTTGAGCACCGCGAAGACGTGCTCGCCCCGGGCCACCACCAGGGACTTCTCCGGCGGCAGCCCGGGCGCGAGGCAGAACGGGCAGCCGGCCGGCTTCTCGTACCCGCCCTCGGGCCGGTCCTCGCCGGAGATGTAGGTCATCCGGTGCGGCGTCCAGAGCCGGTCGAGTCCGTCCGCCAGACCGTTGTCGCCGCCGTACCCGGTGTCCCGCTCCGCCCCTGTCACACAGGCGATCCTACGATCCGGGGCGAACCGCGCCGCCGCCCGGGCGGCGCGGTCGCCGGGCCGCCTACTCGGCGGCGGTGGCGGTGGGACCGGCGTTGGTGCGCGAATCCACCACCTCGCGGACGTGCGCCACCGCCTCGTCGATCGGCACACCGTTGCGCTGCGAGCCGTCGCGGTAGCGGAACGAGACGGTGCCGGCGGCCACGTCGTCGTCCCCGGCGATCACCATGAACGGGATCTTCTGCTGCTGCGCGTTGCGGATCTTCTTCTGCATCCGGTCGTCGCCCAGGTCGACCTCGGCCCGGACGCCGTGCCGCCGCAGCGTCGCGGCGAAGTCGACCAGGTAGTCGCCGTGCTCTTCGCGGATCGGGATGCCGACCACCTGCACCGGTGCCAGCCAGGCCGGGAACGCGCCCGCGTAGTGCTCGGTGAGCACGCCGATGAACCGCTCGATGGAGCCGAACTTGGCGCAGTGGATCATCACCGGCTGCTGCCGGGTGCCGTCGGCGGCCTGGTACTCCAGCCCGAAGCCCTTGGGCTGGTTGAAGTCGTACTGGATGGTCGACATCTGCCAGGTACGGCCGATCGCGTCCTTGGCCTGCACGGAGATCTTCGGGCCGTAGAAGGCCGCGCCACCCGGGTCCGGCACCAGTTCCAGGCCCGTCTCCAGCGCGCACTGCTCCAGCACGGCGGTGGCGGTCGCCCAGTCGGAGTCGGAGCCGACGAACTTGTCCGGCTTCGACTCGTCGCGGGTCGACAGCTCCAGGTAGAAGTCGTCGATGCCGAAGTCGCGCAGCAGGCTGAGCACGAAGCCGAGCAGGTGCTTGATCTCGGACGGCGCCTGCTCCTGAGTGCAGTAGGAGTGCGAGTCGTCCTGGGTGAAGCCGCGCACCCGGGTCAGGCCGTGGATCACGCCCGACTTCTCGTACCGGTAGAGCGTCCCGAACTCGAACAGCCGGATCGGCAACTGCCGGTAGGACCGACCGCGCGAACGGTAGATCAGGTTGTGCATCGGGCAGTTCATGGCCTTGAGGTAGTAGTCGCTGCCCTCCATCTCCATCGGCGGGAACATCGTGTCCTTGTAGTACGGCAGGTGTCCCGACGTGTGGAAGAGACCTTCCTTGGAGATGTGCGGCGTGCCGACGTAGTCGAAGCCCTCCTCGATGTGGCGGGCCCGGACATAGTCCTCCATCACCCGCTTGAGCACGCCGCCCTTGGGGTGGAAGACCGGCAGACCGGAGCCGATCTCGTCGGGGAAGCTGAACAGGTCGAGGTCCGCGCCGAGCTTGCGGTGGTCGCGGCGGGCGGCCTCCTCGAGCAGCTTCAGGTACGCCTTGAGCTCGTCCCGGCTCGGCCACGCGGTGCCGTAGACGCGCTGGAGCTGCGGGTTGCGCTCCGACCCGCGCCAGTACGCGGCGGCCGAGCGCATCAGCTTGAACGCGCCGATCAGGCGGGTGTTCGGCAGGTGCGGGCCGCGGCACAGGTCCGACCAGCAGACCTTGTCCTCGTTGGCGGCCAGGTTGTCGTAGATGGTCAGCTCGCCGCCGCCCACCTCCATCACCTCGGAGGAGTCCAGCCCCTCCCCCTTGACCTCGATCAGTTCCAGCTTGAACGGCTCGGCCGCCAGCTCGGTCCGGGCCTCGTCCAGGTCGGCGAAGCGGCGGCGGCGGAACCGCTGGCCGGACTTGACGATCTCCTGCATGCGCTTCTCGAGCTTGGCGAGGTCGTCCGGCTGGAACGGCTTGTCGACGCCGAAGTCGTAGTAGAAGCCGTTCTCGATCGGCGGGCCGATGCCGAGCTTCGCCTCCGGGAAGATGTCCTGCACCGCCTGGGCCAGCACGTGCGCGGTGGAGTGGCGCAGCACGTTCAGCCCGTCCGGGCTGTCCAGCGGCACCGGCTCGACCGCGACCTCCTCGGCCGGGCGCCAGTCCAGGTCGCGGAGCTGGCCCTGCGGGTCGCGGACCACCACGATCGCCTTCGGCCCGCTCGTCGGCAGGCCGGCCGCGGCCACCGCGTCGGCCGCCGTCGTCCCGGCGGCGACGACGACGGGGTCGGCCACGACGGGGGTACGGGGTGCGGACACGGTGACTCCTAGTCGTCGACGGTACGGATCGGCCGGTGACCGGCCTCTGCGATGCTATCGGTCGCCCGGATCCGCGCCGCCGCCGACGCCGGTGCCCGTTCCCGGCGAGTTCCGTGCCGTGTTGAACCTTTTCGCCCCGCAGCCCGAACTACCAGGTGGGGCCGGAGCCGGTGCCGGCCCCAGTCGACAGGGATGGGGACGACCATGAGGATGACCCGTCGGGGCCGGTGGGCGGCGGCGTTGCTGGCGGCCGTACTCGCCGGGGCGGTGGGCTGGCCGGGCGCGGCGAACGCGGCCGGGGTGACGGTGACGACCTCGCCCGCCCAGGTACGCCAGGGCGACGCGATCGAACTGTCGGTGCTGGTGCCGGCGGACAAGCCCGGCACCCGGACCACCCGGATCGAGCTGACCATGCCCGCGGACGCCCCGATCGGGGAGGTGTACCCGCTGTCGGTGCCGGACTGGGCGCCGACCATCACCACCCGCACGCTCGACCAGCCGGTCCCCGGCATGCACGCGGCCGAGCTGAACCAGGTGACCCACTCGGTGAGCTGGCTGCGGATGCCCGGCACCGGCACCGGGCCGGGCCGGCTGCCGCTGGGCATGGGACCGATGCCCGCCACCGACCGGCTCACGTTCACAGTCGTGCAGACGTACGACGACGGCACCGTGGTCCGGTGGGCGGACCCGGCGGGTGGCGCGCACCCCGCGCCGACGCTCGATCTGCTGCCGCCGCTGCCGGGCACCGTGACGCACGACGGCGGCCCCGGCGCGGGGGCGAACGGCGGTGCGCACGGCGGTCACGGCGCGGCGGGCGGACCCGGCGCTGCCGATGGGGCGCAGGACGGCGCTCCGGGCGGCACGGCGGCCGGTACGGCGGACGACGGGCCGAGCGCGGACCTGCTGCTCGGTGGCGGCCTGCTCGCCGGGCTGGCCGGCGGCGCCGCGATCGGCTGGCTGCTCAGCCGCCGCCGGCGCGACACCATGGCCCTCCCGCAGGGCAGCAATGGCACCTCCGACACCACCGCGACCGCGACCGCCGACAGCGGCACGCCCTCCGACACCGACGGTGCCCCCGCCAGCGCGACCCCGGAAGCCGGCGAGCCGGTGACCGTCGGCGCCCCCACACACTCCTGAACGGGGCGGGGACGGACCCGTCAGGCGGGGGTGGGAAGCCAGTGGGGCAGCGGCTCGCGGGCGGCCAGCCAGTCCGCCGGCACGCCGCCCGGGGTGCCGGCTCCGGTGTACGCGGCCACGATCCCGCCCACGATGGCGGCCGTGGTGTCCACGTCGCCGCCCGCCTGGACGCAGGCGCGGATCGCGGCGGGATAGTCGTGCAGCAGCGTGGCGGCGACCCAGAGCGTGAACGGCACGGTGTCCTGCGCGGTGACCCGGGAGCCGTTGCCGAGCGCGTCGGCCGCCCCGGCCGCGGAGTGACCGAGCAGCGCGGCAGCCCGGCGTACCCCCCGGTGCACCTCACCGGCCGGGTCGAGCGCCCCCGCGACGGCGATGAGCAGCCGGGCCGGGTCGGGCCGGTCACCGTCGAGGCGGGCGCGGGCGGCGAGCGAGGCGGCCACCGCGACCGCCACCGCACCGGCGACGCCCTCCGGGTGGGCGTGCGTCACCTCGGCGGAGGCGCGGGCCTGTTCGGCGGCGCGCCGGGTGGAGTCGGCGTGCCAGGCGCCGAGCGGCGCGACGCGCATCGCGGCGCCGTTGCCGCAGGAGCCCTGCCCGTCGAACGCGGACGCGGCGGCCACCGGCCAGGGCGTGCCGGTGCGGATCAGCCGCAGCACGGTCACCGCACCCGGCCCGTACCCCCGGTACGGCTCGCAGCGGTGCGCGAACGCCAGCGCCAGCCGGTCCCGGTCGATGTGCCCGTCGGCGGCCAGCTCGGCCACCACGGAGCAGGCCATCTCGGTGTCGTCGGTCCACTCCCACGGCGGCTCGGGCAGCCGCCCGGCGGCGAGGTCGTCCGGGTGCCGTCCGGGGACGAAGAACTGGGAGCCGAGGGCGTCGCCCACCGACAGGCCGGCCAGCGCGTCGCGGGCGAGCGTGAGGCGGGCGTCGGGAAAGAGCGTGAACGTCATCGCCGCCCCAGCTTGCCCGCTTCGCCGGAGCTCCGCAACGCTGCCGGCTTGCCACGCCGAGTACGGTGCTGACGTGGCAACCGTCCTGCTGGTCGAAGACGACCACGTCGTGCGCGGCGCCATGCTGCGGTCGCTGACCGACCGGGGGCACGCGGTGCACGCCGTCGGCACCGCGCTGGACGCGTTGCGCCGGGTCGCCGCGGAGACACCGGATCTGGTGGTGCTCGACCTCGGACTGCCCGACCTGGACGGCTCGGACGCGCTGCGTATGCTGCGCGGCATCACCGACGTGCCGATCATCATCGCCACCGCCCGCGACGACGAGCAGTCGGTGGTACGGCTGCTCCGCGCCGGCGCGGACGACTACATGGTCAAGCCGTTCACCGGGGCGCACCTGGACGCCCGGATCACCACGGTGCTGCGCCGGGCCGGGCGGGCCAGCCGTACCGTCGCGCCGGCCGCGCACACGGTCGGCGGCCTGCGGGTCGACGTGGGTGAGCGCAGCGCGGTGCTGGACGGGGAGGCGCTGGCGCTGACCCGTAAGGAATTCGACCTGCTGGCGTATCTCGCCGCGCGTCCCGGCCGGGTAGTGTCCCGGCGGGAACTCTTGGAGGAGGTATGGCGGCAGCCATCGGTCGGCGAGGACCAGACCATCGACGTTCACCTGTACTGGCTCCGCCGCAAAATGGGCGAGTCCGCGGCGAAGCCGCGCTACCTGCGCACCGTGCGGGGGGTCGGCTTCCGGCTGGTGGCGCCGGACTGAGGCTCACGCTGGCCGGGCTCACCGCCGGCCTGTGCGGGCTGATCGCGCTCGCGTTCCTCGTCCCGCTCGGGCTCACCCTCGCCGACCGGACCCGGGAGGCGGAGCTGGCGGACGCCGAGCGCCGCGCCGCGCTGGTGACCGGCGCGCTGGCGGCCAGCACGGACACCGCGACGATCGAACGGGCGGTGGCCGCCGCGGCCGGCGACGATCCGGCCCTGCGTCCGGTCGTGCACGGCATCGGGGCGGACGAGTCCGCCGGCCGCGCCAACCCGCGGGTGCTCGCCGACGCCGCCACGCAGCGCCGGTCGGTGGTGACCGACGTGGACGGCGGGGTGCTGCGGCTGGACCCGGTGGTGCTCGGTGACCGGGTCGCCGTGGTGGAGGTCTTCGTCCCCGACGAGGTGCTCGACTCCGGCGACGGCGGGCGGTGGCTGCTGCTGCTCGCGATCGGCCTGGCGCTGGTCGGCGCGGCCGTGGCAGTGGTCGACCGGGTGGCCGCGCGGGCCGTGGACGCCACCGGCGACCTGGTCAAGGCGGCGCTCGCGGTGGGCGACGGCGAGCTTGGGGTACGCGTCGAGCCGACCGGCCCGCGCGAGCTGGCCGAGGCCGGGCACGCGTTCAACCGGATGACGGAACGGCTGGTGGCGCTGCGCGCCGACGAGCACGAACTGGTCGCCGACCTGTCGCACCGGCTGCGTACGCCGCTGACCGCGCTGCGGCTGGACGCCGAGGCGCTGGAGTCCGACGACACCAGCATCGGCACGTTCAGCGAGGCGGAGCTGGACCGGCGGCGCGGCATCCGGCGCATCCGGCAGGCGATCGTCACGCTGGAGGGCGAGGTCGACCAGCTCATCAAGACGACCCGCAAGGCGGTCAGCCAGGAGACGGCGCCGGCGTCGTGCGACGTGAGCGAGGTGGTCCGGGACCGGATGGTCTTCTGGTCGGCGCTGGCCGGGGACCAGAACCGCCCGCACCGGGTGGTCGGTGCGCAGTTGCGCATCCCGGCGCCGGTGCCCCGCGCCGAGCTGGCCGCCGCGCTGGACGCGGTGATCGGCAACGTGTTCCGGTACACGCCGCAGGGCACGGCGTTCGAGGTGGCGGTGAGCCGCCGGGACGGCTGGGTGGCGATCCGCGTCGACGACGCCGGGCCGGGCATCGCCGACCCGGACCGGGCACTGCGCCGGGGCGAGAGCGACAGGGGCTCCACCGGGCTCGGGCTGGACATCGCCAAGCGGGTCGCGTTGCAGGCGAACGGTTCGGTGAGCATCGACCGGGCCCGGCTCGGCGGGGCGAGCGTGGTGATGCTGCTGGCCGATCCGGACGCGGCGCCCCGGCCGGTGAACCGGTTCGGGCTGGTCGGCCGGATGGCCCGGGAGGCACGCGAGCCGCGCGCCGGGCGGCGCTGGCCGCGTCCGCGCTGACCGGTGACTGTGTACCGGCGCAAGTTCTCCTTAAAGGTGGTTTAACGACGGCCGCGAAACCGGCGTGAACTGGCAGGATCGCTGACAGAACCCATCAGTTCCGTCGGCCGGGACGCCCCGTAACACCTTCCGGCCGGCGGATCATGCGCGCGGCGGGAGTCCGGTCCCCCCACACCTCGCTCCCGTCGCGCGCGCTCTCCCGTCGAGCCCGGGCGCGAGGTGACCGTCATGCCACCGGCTGTCAGCCGTCTGCTCCGCTGGGCCGCCGTCATCGGCCTGGGCATCGCGCTCACGCTGGCGGTCTGGCAGGACCCGGTGCTCGCGCACGGTCCCGTCCGGCCCGCGCCGGCCGCGGCCGGTCCGAACGTCGCGCTCACCGCGCTGGCGGTGGCCGGGATGCTGCTGACCGCGCGACGCCGGCCGCCCCGGATGTCCCGGCGGCCGGCGCCCGTACGGCCGCTCAGCGGGCCGCGTTCGCCAGGTACGCGTCGATCTCGGCGGTGATCCGGGCCTGCTCGGCCGGCGTCAGGAACGCGGCCGAGACGGCGTCGCGCGCCAGTGCCGCCACCCCGTCCGGGCCGAGCCGCAGCAGCCGGGCGGCCACCGCGTACTCGTCGTCGAGCGTGGTGCCGAACATCGGCGGGTCGTCGGAGTTGATGCTGACCGGCACACCGGCCTCGACGATCCGGGGCAGCGGGTGGGCGTCCAGGCTCGGCACGGCCCGGGTGCGCACGTTGGAGGTCGGTGCGATCTCCAGCGGGATCCGCCGCTCGGCGAGGTGGGCCAGCAGCGCCGGGTCCTGCGCGGCGGAGATGCCGTGGCCGATCCGCTCGGCGCCCAGCTCGCGCAGCGCGTCCCAGATCGTCTCCGGGCCGGTGGTCTCACCGGCGTGCGGCACCGAGCGCAGCCCGGCCGCCCGGGCCTGGTCGAACCAGGGCTTGAACTGCGGCCGGGGCACCCCGATCTCGGGGCCGCCGAGGCCGAAGCTGACCAGCCCGTCCGGTCGTTCGTCGAGCGCGATCCGCAGCGTCTGCTCGGCGGCGGGCAGGCCGGCCTCGCCGGGGATGTCGAAGCACCAGCGCAGCGCGATGCCGAAGTCGGCCTCGGCGCGCTTGCGGGCGTCCTCGATCGCCTCGCAGAACGCCGGCGCCGGGATGCCGCGGTTGACGTGCGAGTAGGGCGTGACCGTCAACTCGGCGTAGCGGACCTGCTGGCGGGCCAGTTCCCGGGCGACCTCGTGGGTGAGCAGCCAGACGTCGTCGGCGTCGCGGATCAGGTCGACCACGCTCAGGTAGACCTCGATGAAGTGGGCGAAGTCGCGGAACGCGAAGTAGTCGGCGAGCGCCTCCGGGTCGGCCGGGACGGGGCTGCGCCCCTCGTGCCGGGCGGCCAGCTCGGCGACGATCCGGGGTGAGGCCGAGCCGACGTGGTGCACGTGCAGCTCCACCTTGGGCAGTCCGGCGATGAAGGTGGGCAGGTCGGTCACGAGTTCTCCTCTGCGCGGGCGCCGGTGCGGGCCACCATGAAGATCCGGCGGAACGGGAAGTACACCTGACCCTGCCGCACCGGGTACGCCTGCGCGAGCCGTACCCCCAGCTCGGCGCGGAAGGCGGCCCAGCCGGCGGCGTCCAGCGCGGCGCGGACCGGGCGCAGCGCGGTGCCCTCCATCCAGGTCAGCACCGGGTGGTCGGCGCCGGTGGCGGGCAGCAGATGCACGTACGTAGTCTCCCAGGCGTCCACCGCGCAGCCCGCCCCGGTCAGCAGCGTGGCGTAGCCGACCGGCTCGTCGACTGGCGCCTCGCGCAGCTCACCGGCGAGCGCGTCGCGCCACCGGTCCTGCCGGGCGACGGAGCGCAGCAGCCGGTGCGACGGCGCGTCGAAGTTGCCGGGGACCTGGAACGCCATCCAGGCGCCGGCCGGCAGCGCGTGCGCCCAGCGGCGGAGCAGATCGCGGTGTTCCGGCACCCACTGGAGCACGGCGTTGCCGACCAGCACGTCCACGTCGGGCTCCGGCCGCCAGTCGCGGACGTCGGCGACGGCGTACGTGACCGGTCCGCCCTCGGCGGTCGCCCGGGCGATCATCTCCGGAGAGGAGTCCAGGCCGGTGACCCGGGCGCCAGGCCAGCGGGCGGCGAGCGTGGCGGTGAGCGTGCCGGGGCCGCAGCCGAGGTCGACAACGGCGCGCGGCTGCTCGGCCCCGACGCGGGCCAGCAGGTCGTGGAACGGCCGGGAGCGCTCGTCGCCGTAGCGCAGGTAGGTGCGCGGATCCCACATGACAGCCTCCAAACCGTACGTACGTCTTGTTAGACCGTACGGCCCGCCGAGCGCGACGGCAAGCCGCTCACTAGGCTCGGCCGGGTGGAACAGCGCAGCTTCGACCGGCTCGGCCGGCACGTCGGCATCATCGGACTCGGCGCGTGGCAGCTCGGCGCGGACTGGGGCGAGGTCAGCGAGGACGCGGCGCTCGCCGTCCTGGCCGCCGCCGTCGACTCGGGCGTCACCTTCCTGGACACCGCCGACGTGTACGGCGACGGCCGCAGCGAGGCGCTGATCGGCCGGTTCCTGCGCTCCCGTCCCGGGCACGGGCTGACCGTGGCGACCAAGATGGGCCGCCGGGTGGAGCAGACGCCGGAGGCGTACACGCTCGACAACTTCCGGGCCTGGACCGACAGGTCCCGGGCCAACCTCGGCGTCGACACGCTCGACCTGGTGCAACTGCACTGCCCGCCGACCGCCGTCTTCGCCGACGACCGGGTCTTCGACGCGCTCGACACGCTTGTCGCCGAGGGTCGCGTGGCCGGGTACGGCGTCAGCGTGGAGACCTGCGACCAGGCGCTCACCGCCATCGCCCGGCCCGGCGTGGCGAGCGTGCAGATCATCCTCAACGCGGTCCGGCACAAGCCGCTGGAGCGGGTGCTGCCCGCCGCCGCTGCCGCCGGGGTGGGAATCATCGCCCGGGTGCCGCTGGCGAGCGGCCTGCTCTCCGGCCGGTACGACGAGCACACCACGTTCCCGGCGAACGACCACCGCACGTTCAACCGGCACGGCGAGTCGTTCGACGTGGGCGAGACCTTCTCCGGCGTCGACTACGACAGCGGCCTCGCCGCGGTACGCCGGCTCGCGCCGCTGGTCGGCGACGACCGGACGATGGCGCAGTTCGCGCTGCGGTGGATCCTCGACCAGCCCGGCGTGACTGTGGTGATCCCCGGCGCCCGCTCCCCCGAGCAGGCGCGGCGCAACGCCGAGGCGGCCGGGCAGCCGGCGCTGACCGAGGTGGAGCTGGCCGCGGTGCGGGCCACCTACGACGAGCTGATCCGCCCGCAGGTGCACGACCGGTGGTGAACCGACCGGCCGGCGCGGCGTCGCCGGGTGTACGCGGCGGCGGGCATGCTGGAGCGGGACTGTCGTCGTCGGAGGGGGAACGATGAGGGGTTGGTTCCGGCTCACCCTGGGGCTGCTCGCCGTGGTGATCGGTGCGCTGTGGACGGTGCTGGGTCTCGGGTACGTCGAGGGCAGCGCGATGAGCGACAGGCGGATCTGGGCGGTGGTCGGCCCGGTGCTGATCCTGTTCGGACTGGCCGGGCTCTGGTGGGGGATGCGGGCGCGGCGCCGCTGAGCCACCGGGCAAGGCGAAGCCCCGCCTCCCGTACGGGATGCGGGGCTTCCGGCACCGGCCGGCGCGGCCGGTGCGGTCAGCTCAGATGGGGCGGACCTGCTCGGCCTGCGGACCCTTCTGACCCTGGGCGATCTCGAACTCCACCCGCTGGTTCTCCTCCAGCGTGCGGTAGCCGCTGGTCTGGATGGCCGAGAAGTGGACGAACACGTCAGCACCCCCGCCGTCGACGGTGATGAAGCCGAAGCCCTTGTCAGCGTTGAACCACTTCACGGTTCCCTGCGCCATGTGTATCTCCTTCTAAAACTGGCGGCCGAGCACGCCGTGCGGCCGATTGGCCGTTTTCGAGCAGCGGCGCCTGAGGCGGCCCCCATGCGGGAGACTTCTCTCAACCCACGCGTCTCTCAACAGCGTGAGAAAGCAAACCACGTACGCAAAAACTTCGCACAGCCTAGCGGAGGAAATTTCTCCGACATGTGACCTGAAGGTCGCGCGAGCGCCGCCGCGCGGACCGGACGGAGCCATGCGAAAGGCCCCTTCCCCGCGCTCGGGAAAGGGGCCTTTTCCGGCCTTCTCGTCAGTCCGGCCAGCGACCGGTCAACCGGCGTACGCCCACCGCTCCGCCCCTGTCGACGGCGGCCCGCACCACCGCGAAGATGGCGCCCTGCAGGGCCGCGGCGGCCAGCACCTCGCCCCAGCGGCGGTCCTCGTCGGTGGCGCTCGGCGCCTCGCCGTCGCCCGCCGTCACCTTCCAGACCTGGCGGAAGACCGCCCCCGCGACGGCGCCGGCGGCCAGGCCGAGCAGCACCCCCACCGGCTTGTACGCCGCCTTGCCGACCCTGCCGCTCACCTGTGCCTCCCTCGGACGATCACCAGCACCACCGCCGTCACCAGCGCGCCGGCCGCGATGGCCGCCCACGGCAACGGGTTGCGCCCGACCGCCTCGCCCTTCTCGTACGCCTGCGCCCGGACCAGCCGGGCCCGCTGGGCCGCCCGCCCGCGCACCCGGGCCGCGGTCAGCGACGCCTGCTCACGCATCCGCGCCTTCGCCTGCTCGGCCGAGTGCCGCACCAGCGCCTTCGGATCGGCCCTGGCCGCGAGCAACTCCACCGTCTCACCGAGCTCCACCCGGGTCCGGCGGATCTCCTCCCGGAGCGCCGCCACGTCCCCGGTCCCGTTACCGGTCATGCCCGCCTCCCGTCCTTCACCGCGGCGGTGACCGTCTCGACGTCCGCCCGAACGCTGCGGACCGTCGCCTGGGGCACCGGCGGGACGGCACGGCTGACCTGCTTCTTGCCCACGAGCGCCAGGATCCCGGCGAGCAGGAACAACGCCACCGCCACGATCAGGGCGGCGAGCCACGCCGGCATGACCAGCGCCAGCAGCAGGATCACGGTGGCGACCAGGGCCCCGGCGCCGTAGAGCGCCATCACCCCGCCGCCGCCGAACAGACCGATCCCGATCCCGGCGTGCTTGCCCTTCTCGGTCAGCTCCGCACGGGCCAGGGCCAGCTCGTCCCGCACCAGGCGGGTGACCTGCTCGGTGGCGCGCTGTACCAGTTCGGCGGTGGACGGCTCGCTCCCGGTCCGCGACGTGCTGCGACTCGCGACGTCAGCCATGCTGTCCTCCTTTCGTCATCACCGCGCTGTATGCCCGGAGTCGCCGCTCGTCAATCCTGCGCGGCGCGGCCGGTACGTCCGGCCGCGCGCCGCCGCAAGCCGGTGCCGGGCACCGGATCCGGGGCGTGCGCACCACGTCCCCCGCCACGGCCCGGCCAAACCCGTGCGGCCGGAAAGCCGCCCGTACGCGCCGAACCCCCGGCGCCGTGGGCGGCCGGGGGCTCCGATCGGGGTACGGGGTCAGCCGCGCGCCTCGGCGTGCTCCTCCCGGCCCACGAACACCTCGCTGCGGGCGTCGCCGTCGTCGCTGCCGCCGAAGACCCGCGCGTCGTCGGGCGCCTCGGTGCCGGCCGGGCGGCGTACCGGGCGGCGCGGCTGCGCCGCCTGCCAGGGCAGCGGCCCGGTGGCCTCGCCGATCTCGGCGCGCAGCCGGGGCAGGGCGGTCGGGCGCTGGTCGCGTACCCAGGCCACCAGGTGCTCGCGGACCAGGCACCGCAGGTCCCACAGGCTGCCCGCGTCGGCGGCGCTGACCAGCGCGCGGACCTTGACCAGGCCACCCGTCGCGTCGGTCACCTGGAGCACGCAGACCCGTCCGTCCCACAGCTCGGTGCCCTCGCACAGGCGGCGCAGCTCCTCCCGCATCGCCTGCACCGGGATGGCCCAGTCCAGCTCGAACTCGGCGGTGCCGAGCACCGCCGCCTCGGTACGGGTCCAGTTCTGGAACGGCCGGCTGGTGAAGTACGAGGTGGGCAGGATCAGCCGTCGGTCGTCCCAGACCTGCACCACCACGTAGCTGAGCGTCAGCTCCTCGATCCGGCCCCACTCCCCCTCGACCACCACCACGTCGTCCAGGCGCACCGCGTCGCTGAACGCGAGCTGGAGACCGGCGAAGACGTTGGCGAGCAGGCTCTGCGCGGCCAGCGCGGCGACCGCGGCGATCACACCGGCCGAGGTCAGCACACCGGCGCCCACCCCGCGGACGGCCGGGAAGGTCATCAGCATCACGCCGACCGTGAGGATCACGATCACCGCGATGGTCAGCCGGCGCAGCAGCACCACCTGGGTACGCACCCGGCGGGCGTGCCTGTTGTTCGGCACGTCGACCCGGAACCGGGCCAGCGCGGTGTCCTCCGCCACCACCAGCAGCGAGGCCACCAGCCAGGCGGTGGCCGCGATCGTCGCCAGCACCAGCGTGTGCAGGACGAACTGCCGCCACGGGCTGCCGACCGCGTACCCGGTGGTGAACCGGACCGCGAACTGCACCGCGGCCACCGTGAGCGCGACCTGGAACGCGCGGTGCGCGTGCTCGGTCAGCTCGGTCATCAGCAGCGAGCGGCGGCCGAGGCGGCGGATGACCCGGTGCACCACCTGGGCCAGCACCAACGCGATCGCCGCCGCGGCGAGCGCGGCGGCGACGGTCACGACGTAACTCTGCACGAACTCTCTCTCCCTCCGACCGGGCGGAATCGGGCAAGGGCCCAATGGTGCCCGGCGGCCCGGGTATCGACCAGGATCAGACCTTGCGGTACCGGGACTGGAAGAAGCAGTAGACACCGAACGCCGCGATGCCGAGCGCCATGAGCGCCAGCAGCCACGGCCCGTACGACTGGTCGCGCAGCGTACGCAGGGCGGCGTCGAGGCCACGCGCCTTCTCCGGGTCGTAGTTCACCGCGGCGACCACGACCAGCCCGCCGGCGATGGCGAACACCGCGCCCCGGGAGGCGTACCCGGCCATGCCGAGCCGACGGGTGAGCTGGCGGGTCTTCGGGCTCATCTCGCCGGTCTTGAGGTTGCGCTCGAACTTCTTCTTCAGGCCGTAGATCACCATGCCGACGCCGAGCGCGGCGAGCGCCAGGCCGGCCAGCCCGACCAGCCACCGGCCGCCGTCGGAGGCCATCAGCTTCTCGGAGAACTGCTGCTGCTGGTCGGAGGCGTTCTCGCTGGCGTCCTGGAAGACCTTGATCGCGGTCCAGCCCAGCCAGACGAACACGACGACCCGGACCGCCGAGGCGATCCGCTCGAACAGCCGTTCCTTGCCGGTGCGGGACACGTGGCCGGAGATCGCCTCGAAGGCCTGCCAGATCGCCATGGCGAACAGGCCGACCGCCATCGCGATCAGGAGGAACTTCCCGAGCGGCTGCTCACCGAGGGTGCGCAGCGCGCCGTTCTGGTTACCCTCCTCGCCCGAGTTCCCGAAGGCGATCTGCAGCGCCAGCCAGGCGAGGAGCAGGTGCACAACTCCGTAACCGATGAATCCGGCACGGGTCAACAGTTCGAGCCACCGGCTGTTTCGAGCCTGGGCGGCGGTGGCTCCGGCATTCCGGGTGAGAGACATGAGCCCTCAATCTCCCGGCGGGCGATTTTCCAAACGTCCGCGCCCGCCGGGACGGCCGAAACGGATCAGCCGTTGAGGTCGCGGGCGACCCGCAGCACCACCTGCTGGTCGGTGACGCTGTCCAGGCTGACCTGGAAGCCGGCGACCTCGGTGGCCTGCTGGCCGACGGTGAGCGAGAGCTGTTCCCCGGCCACCTCGACCGTCACCTGGTCGCCCTGGGCGCCGACCAGCTTGGCCTCGACGCCGAGGATCCGCGCGCTGGCCTCGACGCCGCGGTCGAAGGTGATCGTGCAGGCGTCCAGACCGCAGTCGGTCTCGGCGCCCTCGGAGCTGCATCCGGCGAGCAGTGCGGCGCCGAGGGCCAGGCCGGCGAGCAGACCGGCGGCGCGGCGGGCGGGGGCGGAGGTGGCGCGTCGGATCGTCACCGGCCCAAGGATAGGCGGCCCGCGCCACGGCGCCTTCGCCCACCGGTGCCGGGAGGCCACGCCGGGCGGCGTGTCCGGGGTGCGCGCTAGGGTGCCGGAATGGCTTTCGACGTCGCCCGGGTCCGGGCCGCCTACCCTGCCCTGGGCGAGGGATTCGCCCACTTCGACGGCGCCGGGGGCACCCAGACCGCCGCCGGCGTCGTCGAGGCCGTGGCCGGGGCGATGCGTGCCGCCACCGGTAACCGCAGCACCGCGTTCCCGCCCGGCCGCCGGGCGCTCGACCTGGTCGCCGGGGCGCGGGCCGCGGTCGCCGACCTGCTCGGCGCGCAGCCGTCGGGCGTGGTGCTCGGGCCGAGCGCGACAGCGCTGACGTACACGCTGGCCCGCACGCTCGGCGCGGGCTGGCGTCCGGGCGACGAGGTGGTGGTGTCCCGGCTGGATCACGACGCCAACGTCCGCCCGTGGGTGCAGGCCGCGCAGGCGTCCGGCGCCACGGTGCGCTGGGCCGAGTTCGACCCGGCGACCGGCGAGCTACCCGCCGGGCAGTACGCCGACCTGGTCACCGACCGCACCCGGCTGGTGGCGGTGACCGCCGGCAGCAACGCGATCGGCACCGTGCCGGACGTGGCGGCGATCGCCAAGACCGCGCACGCGGCCGGGGCGCTGCTCTGCGTGGACGGCGTGCACTCCGTGCCGCACGGCCCGACCGACCTGGCCTCGCTCGGCGCCGACTTCCTGGTGACCAGCGCGTACAAGTGGTCCGGTCCGCACCTGGCGGCGATGGTTGCCGATCCGCGGCGGTGGGCGGAGCTTCGCCCGGCGAAGCTGCTCCCCTCCGCCGACGCGGTGCCGGACCGGTTCGAGTACGGCACGCCGAGCTTCCCGCTGCTGGCCGGGGTGACCGCCGCGGTGGACCACCTGGCCGGCCTGGACCCGGAGGCGACCGGCGATCGCCGGGAACGCCTGCGCGCCGGGCTGGCCGCCGCGCGGGCGCACGAGGAGGCGGTCTTCGACCGGCTGCTCGCCGGGCTCGCCGACCGCCCGTTCGTGACCGTGTACGCCGCACCGGCCCGGCGCTGCCCCACGGTGTCGTTCCGGGTGGCCGGTCTGGCCCCGGCACGGACGGCGGCGGCGCTCGGCGAGGCGGGCCTGTGCCTGTCGCACGGCGACTACTACGCCTACGAGTACTTCGAGGGCATGGGCCTGCGCGCCGACGGCGGCGCGGTGCGGGCCAGCGTCTACCACTACAACACTGTCGACGAGGTGGACCGGCTGCTGGTCGAACTGGACCGGCTGGCCGGGCCCGGAGGGAGAATGATCCGGTGAGTTTTCTGGTCGAGGAGAACACCGCCGAGCGCCGCTTCGAGATCCTGGTGGACGACGCGCTGGGCGGGTTCGCCGCGTACACGCCCCGGGGCGAGACGCTCGTCTTCACCCACACTGAGGTCGACGACCGGTTCCAGGGCAAGGGCGTCGGCGCGGCGCTGGTCCGGGGCGCGCTGGAGCAGGTCCGTGCCCGGGGCGGCCGGGTGGTGGCGCAGTGCCCGTTCGTGGCCTCGTTCATCGAACGCCACCCCGAGTACGCCGACCTGCTGGCCGACAAGCCGTGAGGCCCGGCCCGGCCGGGGGACCTCCCCACCCGGCCGGGCCGGGAGTCAGCGTGCCCCGGTCAGCACCTCGGCGGCGGCCCGCGCCGCTGCGGCGGTCGCGCCGTGGGTGGCCAGGTGCACCGCGCCGGTGACCAGCTCGGGCACGCCCAGCTCGACCACCACCGCGTCCGGGCGGGCGGCGAGCGCCCGGCGTACCGCGTCCCGCATCCAGTCGTGGCGGTGCAGGTCGCGCACCACGAGCACCAGCGGCCGGCCGGCCGGCGCCGCTCCTGGATCGGCCGGTACGGCGTCGGCGGCGTAGCGGGCGGTGGTGGTGCCCGGCGCCAGGTGGGCCAGCGGCGCGGCGATGCCCCACGGCGTCTCCTCGCCGATGGCGATGTTGCGTGCGGGCGCGAACTCCACCACGTGCGCCGGACCGGCCAGCGGCAGCAGCCCGGCGTCGCCGGTGACCCGTACCGCCCGGCGGGCGGCGGCGAGCCCGATCGGTGGGTTCCCGGCCGAGGGCGGGCCGGCGGTCCGGCGGGCGCGGGCGGCGACGCTCCACGCGGCGAGCTGACCGACGCGCTTGGCCGCCTCGGCGAGCCGTTCCTCGGGCAGTTCCCCGCTGATCACCGCCGCGACGATCGCGTCGCGCAGCTCGCGGGCGTCCGCCTCGGTGGCCCGTTCCCCGCCCACACAGATCGCGTCGGCCCCGGCCACGAGCGCGCGCACGGCGGCGCCGGTGAAGCCGTACCGGTCGGCCACCGCGCGCATCTCCACCGCGTCGGTGACCACCACGCCGCCGAAGCCCATCTCCTCACGCAGCAGGCCGCCGAGCACGCGCGGGCTGAGGGTGGCGGGCAACTCCGGGTCCAGCGCCGGCACCAGCAGGTGACCGGTCATCACCGCCTGCGCCCCGGCCGCGACGGCGGCACGGAACGGGGCGAGTTCGACAGCGTCGAGGCGGGCCCGGTCGCCGCCGATGCGCGGCAGGTCGTGGTGCGAGTCGACCCGGGTGTCGCCGTGGCCGGGGAAGTGCTTGGCGCAGGCGGCCACGCCGCCGGCCTGCAGGCCGCGTACCCAGGCGGCGGTGTGCCGGGCGACGAGTTCCGGGTCGGCGCCGAAGGAGCGCACCCCGATGACCGGGTTGGCCGGGTTGGAGTTGACGTCGGCGTCCGGGGCGTAGTCGAGCGTCACGCCGACGGCGGCGAGTTCGGCGCCGAGGTCGCGGGCGACCTCCTCGGTCAGCGCCGGGTCGTCGACCGCGCCGAGCGCGTAGTTGCCGGGCCGGGAGCTGCCCCGGGCCGACTCGATCCGGGTGACGTCGCCGGCCTCCTCGTCGATCGCGACGATGACGTCCGGCCGCTCGGCGCGCAGGTTCGCGGTGAGCGTGGCGACCTGCTCGTTGTCGACGACGTTGCGGGCGAACAGGACGACCGAGCCGAGCCCTTCGCCGAGCCAGCGGCACACCCACGGCGGCGGCGTGGTGCCGACGAACCCGGGTTGCAGGACGGCGGCGGCGAGCGCCGCCAGGTCTCCGGTCGATCCCACGGTCCGCTCGCTCATGTGCTGTCGTACCCCCGTCTCCCCCACGGACCCGCCAGGACCGGCGGGTGCTGCCATGGTCACACCGCGCAGCTAAATAGTCAACAATCCTTACTGTTAGCCGCTGGCGTCCCGGGACCACCCGTGGGAGAGTTCCCACATGTCCGCCCTGCCGCTCGCCGACGCCACCAGCGCCGCCGACATCCCCGGCGTACGCCTGCTCGGCCTGGTGGTCGGCGGCCTGTTCCTGCTGATCGCGATCCGGGCCATGTTCCGCCGCTGATCCCGCGCCGGGCGGTGAGCGGCGGCGCCGGTTTCGGGCGGGATCGCCGGGGGTAGCTGAGGCGCTTGATGAAACTGACCACGCACTCCACCAGCCTGCGCCGGGCGGCGCGGAACCTGTTCGGCTGGACCGCGCTGCGGCCCAACCAGCTCGCCGCCATGCGCGCCGTGATGAAGCGCCGCGACGCCCTGGTGGTGCTGCCCACCGGCGCCGGCAAGTCGGCGATCTACCAGATCCCGGCCAGCCTGATCCCCGGCCCGACGGTGGTGATCTCCCCGCTGCTGGCGTTGCAGCAGGACCAGATCGCCGCGCTCAACGAACGGCAGCGCCCGGAGCTGCGCGCGGTGCGGATCAGCTCGGACGAGAGCGCCGCGCAGCAGGCCGAGGCGATCGAGGACATCCGGGCCGGGCGCGCGGAGTTCCTGTTCATCACGCCGGAGGCGCTGAGCAATCCGGACCGCCTGGCCGAGGTGCGCGAGCTGAAGCCGGCGCTGGTGGCGATCGACGAGGCGCACTGCATCTCCGCGTGGGGCCACGACTTCCGCCCGGACTACCTGGCGCTCGGCCACCTGATCGACGGCCTGGGACGGCCGCCGGTGGTGGCGCTCACCGCGACCGCCTCCCCGCCGGTACGCGACGACATCATCGCCCGGCTGCGGCTGCGCGAGCCGGAGGTGGTGGTCTCCGGGCTGGACCGGCCCAACCTCTTCCTGGAGGTGGCCTACTGCCCGACCGACGACTACCGGTGGCGGCGGCTCATCGCCCTGCTGCGCGACGACGAGCGGCCCGGCATCATCTACGTGCCGACCCGCCGGGCGGCCGAGGAACTGGCCGAGCGGCTCACCGGCGCCGGTTTCCCGGCCGAGTTCTACCACGGCGGCATGCCCACTGCGGCCCGGCACGAGCTGCACGAGGCGTTCCTGGCCGACCGGGTGCCGATCATGGTGGCCACGTCGGCGTTCGGCATGGGCATCGACAAGCCGAACATCGCCTGGGTGGTGCACATGGCGCTGCCCGACTCGCCGGACAGCTACTTCCAGGAGATCGGCCGGGCCGGGCGGGACGGCTCGCCGGCCCGGGTGCTGCTGCTGTGGCGCTCCGAGGACGTCGGGCTCCAGCGCTACTTCAGCGGCGGGCTGCCCGACGAGAAGGAACTGACCGAACTGGCGGCGGTGCTGCGCGGCAAGGCCCGCAACCGCAAGGAACTGCGTGAGCTGACCGGTCTCGGCCCACGCAAGCTGGGGCAGTACCTGTCCCTGCTGGAGCAGGTCGGCGCCGCCGAGCCACGGGCCAAGCAGCGCATCGGCGCGCCCCGGTACGCCCCGGCGGCGGTCGAGGCCGGCCGCGCCGCGCTGGCCGAGGCGGAACGGCAGCAGACGGTCACCCGGTCGCGTACCGACATGATGCGCGCCTTCGCCGAGACCACCGGCTGCCGCGGCCAGGCTCTGCTGGCGTACTTCGGCGAGCAGATGAACGAGGTCTGCGCGCACTGCGACAACTGCCACGCGGGCACCAGTGTGGCCGGTGACGGCGCGGTCGGGCCGTTCCCGGTGCACAGTCAGGTCCGCCACCCGGAGTGGGGCTCCGGCCTGGTGCTCAGCTACGAGGAGGACCGGATGACCGTGCTCTTCGACGAGGTGGGCTACAAGACGCTGTCCGTGCGCGTGGTGTCCGAACAGGGCCTGCTGACGCTGGACTAGCCTGACCCGGGCGCCACGGGGGCGCCCGTCGACAACGACGACCACGGCGAAAGGGGCCTGATCGTGATCGAGCAGCCGGCGTACACCCGGTTCGGCGTCTCCGACGAGGAGTGGGGACTGCTTGTGGGGCTGCCGCAGTCGGTGATCACCGCCGCGGCCGCCGCCGAGTCCGACGGCACCCGCCGGACCATGGCCGAGAACGCCGCCGGGCTGGAGACCATCGCCGCCGGCCGGGAGTCGGCGAGCCCGCTGGTCGCGGCGGTGGCAGGTGAGGTCGTCGACCGGGTGGGCGACCCGGAGACCGGGGCGGAGCTGCCGGTGATCACGCCGGACGACCCGAAGGCGATGATCGAGGACGTGCTGGCCCGGGCCGGGCAGGCGTCCGCACTGCTCGGCGCGCGGGTGGACGAGGGGCAGGCCGGGGCGTACCGGCACTGGCTGGTGGAGATCGCCGAGCAGGTGGTGGGTGCCGCCTCCACCGGCGGCATCCTGGGTCTGGGCGGTGACACGGTGACCGATTCCGAGCGCCGGTTCCGGGACCGGCTGGCCCACGTGCTGAACGACTGAACGGACTCCTAACAGAAGGCTCGTCGATCCGTCAATGACGGACGTCACGCCCCACGGGTGTCGCTTTTCGACCCCGTGGGGCGTCCTGCTTAGAGCAGGAGTGACGAGCCACGGGGGTCGTTGATGGACGGAAAGCTGCAACGCCAGGTCCTCGACACGGCGGCGCTGCCGCCACGGGAACGCTTCGGCATGTGGCTGGACATGCTGGCGGGCATCCCGACGCCGCTGCGGGTGCACACCGCGCACGCCGACGACTTCGTCGCCCGCGCGGAGTTCATCGAACTGGGCCCGATGCGGCTCATCCGCTACCGCTACCCGTCGGTGGACTGCGTGCGCACCTCGAAGCTGATCCAGCGCTCCGACCCGGACTACTACCTGCTCGCGCTGACGCTCACCGGGACCAGCCAGGCCGACCAGGAGGGGCGGCGGGCCCGGTGCCGCCCCGGTGACCTCACCTTCTACGACTGCTCCCGCCCGCACGAGGTCAGCCACCACGCCGACGCCGCCGGTCCCGCGTACGCCCGCTCCATCGTGGCCCTCATGCCGTACGACGCGCTGCCACTGCCGCACCGCCGGCTAGCCCGCCTGTTCGCCGGCCGGATGTCCGGCTCCGAGGGCGTCGGCGCGCTGGTCGCCGACTTCCTCACCCGGATCACCGCGCACCCCGAGCAGTACCACGCGGCGGACGCGGAGCGGCTGGGCGCCGTCGGGCTGGACCTGGTCGCCACGCTGCTCGGGCGCAACCTCGTCTCCGAGGACGCGGTGCCCACCGAGATCCGGCGGCGTGCGCTGCGGGAACAGGTGCACGGGTACGTGCGCCAGCATCTCGGCGACGCCACGCTGGACCCGGGCCGGATCGCCGACGCGCATCACATCTCGCTGCGCTCGCTGCACCGGCTCTTCGAGGACGAGGAGACAACCGTGGCCGCGTACATCCGGGACGAGCGACTGGCCCGGTGCCGTCGCGATCTCACCGACCCGGCACTCGGCGACCGCTCGATCCAGGTCATCGCCGCCCGCTGGGGTTTTCGGGACAAGGCGCACTTCAGCCGGGTCTTCCGGGCCGCGCACGGGGAGACGCCGCAGGCGTACCGGGCCCGTCACCTGGAATCGGCACGGATCGTCAACACCACGGCATCCGCCGTCAACTCGGCCCGTACATACTGATCTCGGGCCGATACCGCTCGCGGTGGCCCACGGATATCGGGGGGCCGCGGCGTGGCGCCCGCGGCGGTTCAGCCGTGGGCGGCCCCGCCCGGTAAAGCCCCGGCACCGCACCCGCGGCCACGGTTTCCGGCCCCGTCGCGCATCCCCCCAGGACCGGCGGGGCCGGTCGGCACTCAGCCGGCCTCCTCCTCCAGCAGCGCCAGCACCGACTTCTCCACCGCCTCGCGCGGCATCTCCGGCCGTACCGGCGCCAGCACCCCGTCGTGGTAGAGGTCGACCACGCGCGGGTCCACGTATGAGGTCCGGGCCACCGTCGGGGTGTTGCCGAGCAGTTCGGCCACCGAACGCATCACCGCCGCCACGGCGCGCTTGCGGGCGGTGGCGGAGCGCTGCGGGCCCACGGTGGCCAGTTCGGCGGCGGCCAGCACCGTCGCGTGCCAGGTGCGGAAGTCCTTCGCGGTCATCTCGCCGCCGCTGGCGTCGCGCAGGTAGTCGTTCACCTCGTCGCTGCGCACGTCGCGCCAGGCCCGGCCGTCCCAGTACCCGAACAGCCGCTCCTGCGCCCGCCGCCGCCGGCGCAGGTTGAGCAGCACCTGGCACAGTTCCGCGTCCTCGATCCGGCGGACCTGCTCGATCCCGCCCTTGGCCGGGAACTCGAACACCACGCAGCCGCCCCGGGAACGGGCGTGCTCGGGCCGCAGCGTGGCCACCCCGAACGTGGGGTCGTCACCGGTGGCGTACTGGTCGCTGCCGACCCGGAACGCGCCCATGTCCAGCAGCCGGGCGACAGTCGCCAGCACCCGTTCCCGGCGCAGGCCGCGCAGCGCCAGGTCCTGCGTCACCCGGTCGCGCAGCGCCGGCAGCCGGTGCGCGACCTCCAGCACGTGGTCGAACTTGGCCTCGTCGCGCTTGCGCCGCCAGCCCGGGTGGTAGAGGTACTGCTTGCGGCCCGCCGCGTCGATCCCGGTGGCCTGGATGTGGCCGTTCGGGTACGGCGAGATCCACACGTTCCGCCAGGCGGGCGGGATCACCAGCTCGCGCAGCCGTACCAGTTCCTCGGCGTCGCGCACCGGCTCGCCGGCCGGGTCGAGGAACAGCCAGCCCTTGCCACGCCGCCGACGGGCGTACCCCGGCCGGCCCGGATCGCTACGCCGCAACCGCACCGGATACCCGTTCCACGTCGGCCACCGCGGCCACCACCTCGTCGATCCCGATGGCATCCAATGTCGGGTGGGTTCCTACCCCGCCCGACCCGGTCGAATCCCGGTTGACGGGCGCAGGCTCGATCGCACCCAGCGCCCGGTGGCGGGGGCGGTCCGGCGGTGGACCCCAGTGTGCCGCCGGCACCGGGCCGAACAGCACCACCGAGGCGGTGCCGTAGCCGGTGGCGAGGTGCGCCACGCCGGTGTCCCCGCTGACCACCAGCCGCGCGCCCGCGACGAGCGCGGCCATCTCGGCCAGTCCGGTCCGCCCGGCCAGCACCGCCTGCGGCGGCAGCCCGGCGTCGCGGGCGACCCGCTCGGCCAGCGCCCGCTCGTCCGGCGAGCCGGTCACCGCCACCCGGTGCCCGCGCGCGGCCAGTTCCCGGGCCAGCCCGGCGAACCGGTCCGCCGGCCAGCGCTTCGCCGGGATCTTGCCGCCCGGGTGCAGCAGCGTCACCCCGGCCGGCACGCCGGCCGCCGCCGGACGCCGCAGCGCCAGGTCCCCCGGGTCGGCCGGCAGCCCGTACGCGTGCAGCAGCCGGCACCAGCGGCGGACCTCGTGCTCGTCGTCGTCCCAGGCCGGGCCGTCCGGGTGCCCGGCGCCCGGGTTGCGGTAGGCCAGCACGCGGCCGGGGCGGACGGCGGCCAGCGCCCGGTGCGACTGCGGTCCCCGGCCGTGCAGGTTGACAGCCACCTCCGGCGGCGGTCCGGTCCACCCGATCCGGTCCGGCCCGGTGGTGGGCAGCACCCGGTCGACCGCCCCGGTCAGCTCCGCCAGCGGCGCCAGCCAGGCCGGCCCGGCGAGCACCAGCTCCCGGCCCGGCAGGCCGGCGCGCAGACCGCGCAGCGCCGGCACGGCGGTGGCCAGGTCGCCGACCCCGAGCGCCCGCAGCACCAGGATCACGGGTACGAGGACTCCCGCGCGGCGCAGACGACCATCTCGCGTACCGCGCAGCCGGCCGGCTGGGACAGCGCGAACATGACCGCGGCGGCGGTGTCGGCCGGCTCGTTGAGCACCGCGTCCGGGCCGGGGCGGTACTGCGCGTCCCGCTCGTCGAAGAACGCGGTCCGCATCCCGCCCGGGATCAGCAGCGTCACGCCGACCGCTCCGGCGAGTTCGGCGGCGAGCGCCCGGGTGAACCCGACCACCCCGAACTTCGCCGCGCAGTACGCCGTCGCGTCGCTGACCGCCTTCACGCCGAGCGTGGAGGCGACGGTGACGATGCTGCCCCGGGAGGCCTCCAGCCAGGGCAGGGCGGCCCGGATCACCGCGGCGGTGGCGAGCAGGTCGACGGTGACGATCCGTTCCCAGGTCTCGGCCGGGATGTCGGCGAGCTTCCCGGGCACGTCCATCCCGGCGGCGGTGACCACGGCGTCCAGCCCGCCGGAGCGTTCCGCGAGGTCGCGGGTGGCGGCCTCGGCGGCCCGGGTGTCGGCCAGGTCGCACTCGGCCCAGGGCACCCCGTCGGCGGGCCGCTGCCGGTCCAGCACCAGCGGGCGACCACCGGCGCGGGCCACCGCGGCGACCACCGCCGCCCCGAGCCCACTGGAACCGCCGGTGACCAGGACGGTCGGCCCGGCGCCGGGCGCGCCGGTGCTCACGCCGCCACCGTCGGGCCGGCGGGAGCGGCCGTGCCGGGTCGGATGCGTCGCTCGTTCATCGTGCTCCCTTCGCCGTGGACCGGACCCGCGTGACGGCCTCGGCCGCGTCGACCGGCCAGCCGCCGCTGCCGCGCCCGGCCCGCGCCGCCGCGATCATGTCGGTGGTGGAGCGCCCGTCCAGGTACGGCACGACCACCGTGTGGCCGCCCCAGCGGGCCAGGATCTCCGTCTCGGGCAGCGTCTCCGGCCCGCCGCCGCTGGCGTAGTCGCCGCCCTTGACCCAGATGTCCGGGCGCAACCAGGACAGCGTCGCCTCCGGAGTCGGCTCGTCGAAGATCAGCACCGCGTCGACGCAGCCGAGCGCGGCGAGCAGCCGCCCCCGGTCGCCCTGCGGCACGACCGGACGTTCCGGCCCCTTGAGCCCGGCCACGCTGGCGTCGGAGTTGAGGCAGACCACCAGGCAGTCGCCGAGCTGCCGGGCCGCCTGGAGCGTCGCTACGTGCCCGGCGTGCAGCAGGTCGAAGCAGCCGCCGGTGGCCACCACGGTGCCGCCGGCCGCGCGTACCCGGGCCACCACCTCGCCGGCCGCGCCAGCGCCGATGCGGTCCCCGCCGCCGGTGACCACGGCGGGGGCCACCGCCCGCACCGGTGCGGGCAGCGCGGTGGCCACCCCACCCGCGGCCACGTACGCGGACGCCTCGGCGACCGCCTCCTGCACCGCCTCGGACACCAGCGCGCCCCGGGCCAGGGCCAGCGTCGCGGTGGACGCGAACCGGTCGCCGGCCCCGCAGGTGTCCCCCTCGGCGGGCGGCGCCGGCACCACGAGGGGCGTGGCGCCGGCGTGGCTGAGCAGCGCGCCGTCCCCGCCGAGCGTCACCGCCACCGCGCGCGCCTGCCAGCGGCGGCGCAGCGTGTGGGCGCTGCGGGACGCGACGGCCAGGCGGGAGCCGCCCGGCGGCGTCTTGGCCAGGTCGCGGGCCTCCGGCTCGTTCGGGGTGGCCAGGTGCACCCCCGGTACGGCAGCCGGCCCTCGCGGGTGCGGATCCCAGACCACCGGCGCCCGGGTCGCGGTCAGCGCGGCGCGCAGCGCCGGATGCCCCGCCACGCCCCGGCCGTAGTCGCTCACCAGCACGGCGGACGCGTCGGCGAGCAGCCGCAGCACGGCGTCGCTCGGCTGGCCCGGCGCACCGGCGGTCCCGCCCCGGTCGTGGCGCAGCAGCACCCGGCCGCGCGCCCGCAACCGGATCTTCTCCGGGGTGGCGCCGGCCAGCGGAAGCGCGTACAACCGCACCCCGGCGGCGGCGAGCAACGTGCCCAGCCGGGCGCCGCCCGCGTCGTCGGCGACGGCGGTGACCAGCGCGACCTCGGCGCCCTGCGCGGCGGCGAAGACGGCGGCCAGCCCGGCGCCACCGGGCCGGTCGAGGGACACGGTCTCGTCCAGCACCGGCACCGGGGAGTCCGGGCAGAGCCGGTTCACCAGACCTTCGACGTCGCGGTCCAGCAGCGTGTCACCGAGTACCACCACCGGTCCCCTCATGCCGTACCTCCCCGGCCGACCGGCGCCGTCGGATCCGGCTCGCCGACGACGACCTCGACACCGGCGCGTACCGGCCCGGCCGGAGTCTGCGGGGCGAGCGCGGCGGGCAGCGCCAGTTCGACGTACTCGCAGAGCACGTGCGAGGCCACCAGGTGCAGTTCCTGCACCACCTGCCCGTCCGCCGAGTCGATCGCCAGGTGCTCGTGGCAGAGGTCGGCGAGGGGGTTGGGTGCGGGTCCGGTGAAGGCCCAGGTGCGTAGGCCGGTCTGGTGGGCGGCGTGGGCGGCGGTGAGGAGGTTGGCGCTGGTGCCGCTGGTGGTCATGAGGAGGAGGTGGTCGTGGGGTCGGCCGTGGGCGCGGACCTGCCGGGCGAAGGTTTCGTCGTATCCGTAGTCGTTGGCGATGGCGGTGAGGGCACTGGTTTCGGCGTGCAGGGCGATGGCGGAGAGGGGTTGGCGGTCGTGGTGGAGTTTGCCGACGAGTTCGGCGGTGAGGTGCTGGGCTTCGGCGGCGCTGCCCCCGTTGCCGGCCACCAGCAGCCGGCCACCGGCGGCGAGCCCCCGCGCCAGCTCCGCACCCCAGCGGGCCAGCATGTGTTCGGCCTCCCGCAGGGGCAGCAGCGCGGCGGCCAGCCGGCTCAGGTGGTCCTCGAGCACCGTCGCGCCGGCGGCCGGCGTGGCGGGCGTCATCAGGCGACCACCCGGGTCGGGCGGCGCACGGTGGCCACCTCGCCGTACAGCTCGGTGAGGCGGTCCGCGGTGGTGGCCCAGGAGTAGCGGGTGCGGGCCCGCTCCAGCGCGGCGGTGGCGTAGGCGAAGCGGCGGATCCGGTCGCCGAGCAGGCCGCGCAGGGCCGCGCCGAGGGCCGCCGGCTCCCGGGGCGGCACCAGGTCGCCGGTGCGTCCGGCCACCACCGTGTCGATCAGCCCGCCGACAGCCGTCGCGACCACCGGTACGCCGCAGGCCATCGCCTCCAGTGGGGTGAGCCCGAACGGTTCGTACCAGGGTGCGGCGACGAGCACGTCGGCCGACCGGTACCAGCGGCCCATCTCCTCCCGGGGCACCGCGCCGACCAGGCGTACCCGGTCGGCGACGCCCAGGGAGCGGGCCAGCGCGCGCAGGCGCAACGCGTACGGGTCGGTCTCCAGCAGTCCGGCCGGCGGCCCGCCGACCACCACGCACTCGGCGTCGGGCACCTCGGCGACGGCCCGGATGACGTCCTGGAAGCCCTTGCGCTCGACCAGCCGGCCGACGGTGAGGATGCGGGCCCGGTCGCCGCCGCGGTCGGCGACCGGGCCGAGCGGGGAGAACGTCGTCAGGTTCACCCCCGACGGCACAACTGTCATCCGCGTCCGGGGCACGCCCATCCGGACCAGTTCGGCGACCTCGTCCTGGCACTGGGCGACCACCCGGTCCACCGAGCGGCCCAGCCTCCGCTCGTGCTCGACCCGGCCCGGCGGGCTGGTGTCCTGCACGCCCTGGTGGCGGCGCTTGACGGTGCCGAGCGCGTGGAACGTCTGCACCACCGGCACGCCCGCCCGGCGGGCCGCGGCGAGACCGGCCAGCCCGCTCATCCAGAAGTGCGCGTGCACCACCTCGGGCTGCCAGTCGCCGGTGCGCCACCGGTCGGCCAGCCACTGCCCGAACGCCGGCATGTACGGCAGCAGGTCGTCCTTGGCCACCGGCTCGGCCGGCCCGGCCGGTACGTGCACCACCTCGTACCCGTCCGGGGTGCGGACGCTCACCGGGAGGTCCACCGCGTCGAGCCGGGTGTAGACGCGTACGTCGTGACCGGCCGCCGTGAGCGCGGCGGAGAGCTCCGCGACATGCGTGTTCTGGCCACCGGCGTCCTCCCCGCCGAGGACGGCGAGCGGGCTGGCATGCTCCGAGATCATCGCGATGCGCATACTTCCTCCTCCAGCAGCCGGTCCCAGTCGGCGAGGAATCGCTCCAGGCCGTAGCGGTCCCGGGCGGCGGCCCGGGCCACGGCGCCCGCCCGGCGGGCGGACTCCGGGTCGTCCAGCAGGCCACGGGCGGCGTCGACGAGCGTGTCGACGCGGGTGGACAGCGCGCCCGCGGCGGGTGGCACCGCCTCCACCGCCTCGGTGGTGGCCAGTGCCACCACGGGCATGCCCATGGTCATGGCCTCGATGAGGCTGAGGCCGAGTGAGGTCCAGCGGCACAGGTGCAGGTACGCGCGCCGTTTGGCGAGTTCGGCGTGCATCGCGTGCTGAGGTACGTCGTCGTGGCTGGTCAGCCGGTCCGCCGGCAGGCCGAGGTGGGCGGCGAGACCGTCCACCTTCATCCCGTAGACGTCGAGTGGCGCCAGCGCGGCGAAGCGGGCGAGCAGGTCCGTGCCGGTCACCCGCCAGCGGCGTACCGGCTCGTTGATGACCACGGCGAGGCGGTCGAGTTCGCCGGTCCACTCGACGGCCGGTGTTACGACGCCGTGGTCGACCACTGTGGTGCGGGTGGCGCCGTTGTCCCAGAACAGCTCGTTGAACGCGGTGACGTGGGTGAGCAGCAGGTCGTCCCGGTCGGCCATCGGGTGCCGGGTGTTCGGCACGTCGCCTTTCGGGGTGTTGTGCTCGACGTAGATCGCGGGCAGGTCGCGGCCGGGCCGGCGGCCGAGCCACTCGGTGGCCAGGTCGAGTTCCTCCGGGCGTTGCAGGATCACCAGGTCCACGTCGGCGTCGCGCAGGTCTTCCGGGGCGATCTCGACGGCGTTGTCCGGCCACTGGTAGGTGCGCGCCCGGCCCAGCCCGTACGGGCCCCGGTCAGGGGTGACGGGCACCAGGTAGCGGTGCTTGCCGTGCACGAAGGAGGTCGTCCACGACCCGTGGACGTGCCACAGCAGGATGTTCATCCGGCCACCCCGCCCGCCACCGGCGCCGGCACGCCGAGCAGCCGCAGCGCCTCCAGCACCCGTCCCGGCTCGACCGCCGACAGGCAGGGGTGCCCGGGGACCGGGCAGACGGTGGCGCGGGTGTCCCGGCACGCCGCGCCCGCGTCACCCAGCCGCACCGTCGGCACCCGGTACGGCCCCCACTGCCCGAACGGGACGGTGGGCGCGAACAGGCTCACCACCGGCACGCCGAGTGCGGCGGCCAGGTGCGCCGGGCCGGTGTTTCCGACCACCAGCGCGGTGGCCCCGGCGATCACCGCCGCCAGCTCGTCCAGCCCGGTCCGCCCGCCCAGGTCGACGCCGCCCGCCGCGGCGACCCGCGCGGTCAGCTCCCGCTCGTCCGGCCCTCCGGTGACCACGACCCGGTGACCGGCGGCGGCGAGCACCCGGACCACGCGGGTGGCCAGTTCCTCCGGGCAGGCGCGGGTCTCCACCGACGATCCCGGGTGCAGGACCACGTAGCCGGGCGGCCCGGCGGCCTCCGCGGGCGGCGGCAGCCGGTCGGTGCGGATGCGCAGTGCCGGTTCGTCGTGGTCGGGCAGCGCGTAGCCGGCGGCGGCGGCGAGGGACAGGGCGCGTTCGGGTTCGGGTACGCCGGGCGGGACGCGGTGGCGCACGTCGAGCAGGCTGCCCGGGTAGTCGTCGCTGATCGCGCTGATGCGGGGTATCCCGGCCAGGCGCAGCAGCAGGGCCAGGGGCAGGGCGGACTGGTGGAAGGAGGTGAACACGACCGCCTCGTCGGCGCGTACCCCCGACAGCCTGTCGGTCAGCGCGCGGACGGCGTGGGGGTCGACGGGCGGGGCGGGCGCGTCGATCCACGGCAGCGACGCCTCGACGATCTCGTCCACGCCGGGGAGCAGTTCGGCGGCGGCACGGCCGCGTGGCCCGCACAGCAGCACCACCCGCTCCGCGCCCGCCGCTACCGCCCGGATGCCCGGCCCGGTCACGAGCACGTCCCCGGCCGCGTCGCTGCGCACCACCAGCACCGTGCCCCGGCGCGACCGGCGCGCGGGCCGCGGCGCGGCCGTCAGGCGCATCCGGGCCAGCACGATGCCCACCGCGTCCGGCAGGTCGGCGGCGACTGTCGGCGCGGCGGCCACCTCGGCGGTCCTCGTGGCGGGCGTGGGGACCATGATCGCGGCGGCGCCCGCCGCGGCGGCGGCGCCCGTGTCCGCGCCGATGTCACCGATCAGCACGCACCGGGTCGGCGTCGTCCCGAGCGCGCGGGCGGCCTCGTGCACCAGGCCGGGCGCGGGCTTGCGGCAGGCGCAACCGTCGGCTTCCGCGTGCGGGCAGATCGCCCAGTGGTCGAACGGACCCAGCAACTCCTCGATCCGGGCGTGCACGGCACGCATCTGCGCCTCGGTGAACAGACCCCGGGCCAGCCCGGACTGGTTGGTCACCACGGCCAGCCGCAACCCGGCCGCCCGCAACCGGTCCAGCGCCTCCCGGGCACCCGGCACCGGCCGTACCTTCTCCGGATCGCCGTTGTACGGCACGTCCTCCACCAGCGTGCCGTCGCGGTCCAGCAGCACCGCGTCGTACAGGCCGGACGGGAACCGGTCAGCACCCGGGTCAACCCGGGCTGACCTGCACTGATCCCGCTCCTGGTCCCGTCGCACGGGCGGCGGGTTCCCGACGCCCCGAGGAGTAAACGTCAACGTCGGCGCCAGGCCGCCCCGCCGGTGCCGCACGGCCGGGGCGCACGACTGCCACGACCGGCCCGGTGCGGCGATACCCGCCGCCCCGGAGAAGCTAACCCCTGTCGCCGTTAGCGACGGCCCATGGCGGGGTACCGCTCGGTGATGGCGGTTGTGGAGAAGGTGATCGACGCGCCCCCGGAGCAGGTCTTCGAGGTGCTCGCGGACGGGTGGACGTACAGCGACTGGGTGGTCGGCACCGCACACGTGCGGGACGTGGACGACGCGTGGCCCCGCGTCGGCACCAACCTGCACCACCGGGCCGGGCCCTGGCCGTTCTCCCTCCAGGACAAGTCGACGGTGCTGGAATGCGAGGCGCCGCACCGGCTGGTGCTGCGCGCCGGGCTGTGGCCGGCCGGGGAGGCGATCGTGGCGTTCGCCCTGGAGCCGCTGGAGGGCGGCCGGACCCGGGTGACGATCGGCGAGGACTTCGCCGCCGGGCCGCTGCGGTGGGTCCGTACCAAGCTCAACGACCTGGTGCTGCACCTGCGCAACCGGGAGACGCTGGCCCGGCTCTCCGACATCGCGACGCGGCAGAAGCCGGAGCCGTGATCGATCGCCCGGCGGGGCGTCTGTGCGGCTGCCGTACGAGGGACTGGCTACCCTCTCAGGTGAACCTGTCGGCTGACCGAGGATGTCCGTGATGATCGAACCCGTGCAGTTACCCTCCCCGTGGGGGGATGCGCGCCTGACCGTCGTCGTTCCGACCTACAACGAGGCGGGCAACCTTCCGGTGCTGGTCGAGCGCCTGCTCGCGCTGCCGCTGCCGGGGCTGAAGGTGCTGGTCGCGGACGACAACTCCCCGGACGGCACCGGTGAGGTCGCCGACAAGCTGGCCATCGAGCACCCGGACCGGGTGACGGTGCTGCACCGCCCGGGCAAGGAGGGCCTCGGCCGGGCGTACGTGGACGGCATCGGCCGCGCGCTCGACGACGGCGCGGACTTCGTCGCCCAGATGGACGCCGACCTGTCGCACCCGCCGGAGGCGCTGCCCGGCATGCTCGGCGCGCTGCTGTCCACCCAGGCCTCGGTGGTCATCGGCTCGCGTTACGTGCCCGGCGGCGAGCTGGACGAGAACTGGCCGCTGTACCGGCGCGCGCTCAGCGGCTGGGCCAACCTGTACGTGCACACGCTGCTGCGGGTACGCATCCGCGACCTGACCGCCGGCTTCAAGATCTGGCGGGCCGACGCGCTGCGCGCGATCGGGCTGGACCGGGTGCAGTCGAACGGCTACAGCTTCCAGGTGGAGATGCACTACCTCGCCACCAAGCTCGGCCACACGATCCTTGAGGTGCCGATCCGCTTCGAGGAACGCCGCGACGGCGACTCGAAGATGACCACCGCCACGAAGATCGAGAGCGCGCTGATGCCGTTCAAGCTGCGCAGCCGGCACCGCAACCTCGACTCCTGAGCGCTTCCGCGTTCCACCGCGCCCTCACGCCGCGTAACTGTCACCGCGCGTGAGGGCGCGCCCGCTCAGCCACATCTCCCGCCGCGCCCTTTGCTCTGCCGCCACCGGCGCAGCACCGCCCTGAGCAGGGAGGCTTTCCGGGCGGCCGTTCCGTTCACAGCGCACGTTGGTCACGATGCGTAACCGATGCATATAAGGCTGCAGAGCAAAGGCGGCGGCGCGGTTATCCCGTCGAGGCACTGCCGACCACTCAGCGTGACGCACTCGACGTAGTGGTGGTCGGTCGCTGCCGCTGAGCGCCTCGGCCCCGGCTGCCGATCTCGTTTGCCGGGAGACTGCGCCGGTCTGCGGTTCCGTCGACGAGGTTGCCAGGTGTTCCCCCGGTGGCGCGGGAAGCGGTCAACGGCAGCGGCAGCGGCAGCGGCAGCGGTGAAGGTGCGGCCGGGTCAGCGGTAGACGGTGCGGTGGGCGGCGGCGATCGTCCGGGCGTACACCGCTCCGGTGACTGCCCGGTCGCGGGCCAGCGCGGCCCGCGCCGCGTTCGCGCCCGGCGCGCCGTGCACGCCGCCGCCGGGGTGGGCGGAGGCACTGGCCAGGTAGAGCCGGTCCACCGGGGTGTCGGCCCGGCCCAGGCCGGGGATCGGCCGCAGGAACAACTGCTGGTACGCCGCGGCCGTGCCGCCGCCCAGCGCGCCCCCGACCAGGCTCGGTTCGGCGGCCTCCAGGTCGGCCGGGCCGGCCACGTGCCGCCCGACGACGGACGCCCGGAACCCGGGTGCCGCCGCCTCCAGCGTCTCTTCCATCCGCTCCACGTGCCCGGCCACCTCCTCGGCGCGCCAGTCCCGGCGGAACGGCAGGTGGGTGTAGGACCAGAGCGACTCGGTGCCGGGCGGTGAGTGGCTCGGGTCGGCCACCGACATCTGCCCCACCAGCAGGAACGGATCCCGGGGCATCTCGCCGCGGGCCAGCTCGGCCGCGTACGTGGTCAGGCCGTCCATGTCGGCGCCCAGGTGCACGGTGCCGGCACCGGCCAGGTCGCGGTTCTTCCACGGCACCGGCGCGGACAACGCCCAGTCGACCTTGAGCGTGGAGCCGTCCCACTTGAAGTGCGCCAGATCCTCGACCATCCGGGGCGGCAGCGCCGCCGCGCCGACCAGGTCGAGGAAGAGCGCCGGGGCCGGCACGTCGGCGAGCACCGCGCGCCGGGCCCGCCAGTTGGCGCCGCCGGCGGTGCGCACGCCCATCGCCCGGCCCCGGGCGGTGAGCACCCGCTCGACCCGGGCGCCGTACGTGATCCGGCCGCCCCGCTCGACCAGCCGCGCCACCAGCGCGTCGGTGATCCGCTGGGCGCCGCCGACCGGCACCGGCCAGCCCACCTGCTGGCCGAGCATGGCGAGCAGCCAGCCGTACACCCCGGAGCCGGCATCCTCCGGGGACAGGTCGGTGTGCAGGGCGCAGCCGGCCAGCAGGACCGGACCGCCCTCGCCCTCGAACAGCTCGGCACCCAGCTTGCGGACCGGGAGCACGAGGCGTCGGGCCAGCCGCAGCGCGCCGCCGACGCGGAGCTGCCGCAGCAGGCCCAGACCACCGCGCACCGGGGGGAACGGGGTGGTGATGGCCTGCAGCATCGGCTCGGCCACCCGACGCCAGTCGGCGTACGCGTGTCGCCAGCGCTCCCCGTCGCCGGGGGCGAACGCCTCCAGCGACGCGGCGGTGGTGTCCAGGTCGCGGTTGACCACGGCGGCCCGGCCGTCCGGGAGCAGGTGCGCCAGCACGTCCGGCGCGTGCGTCCAGGACAGGCCGTGCTGTTCCAGGCCCAGCCCGTCGAGCACCGGGGAGGCGTAGCCGAGCGGATAGAACGAGCTGTAGAGGTCGCTGAGATAACCGGGCGCTGTCACGTACGCGGAGCGGACGGCCCCGCCGGGCGCCTCGGTGGCCTCCAGGACCTCGACGTCCCATCCGGCGTCCACCAGCAGGTTCGCGGCCACCAGTCCGTTGTGCCCGGCTCCGATGACGACGGCGTCCGCGGTGGAGGTCATCGGATCCGCCTACCCGGCCGGTCACCGGGCGAAACGCGTTTGCCCTGCCCATGCCGGGGCAAGCACGGCCGCATGTACACGGTTGCGCAGCTCATTGGTGGAGTGTGGGGCGCCGGCGGCGAGGGCGGTGAGCTGGTCGTCCACGATCCGGCGGACGGGTCGCCGGTGACCCGGGCGCCGGTCGCCACCGCCGACGAGGTGGCCAAGGCGGTGGAGGCGGCCCGGGGCGTGGCGGCGGAGTGGGCGGCGACCGCCCCCGCGGAACGGGCCGCGGCGCTGCACCGGGCGGCGGACGCGGTCGAGGCGGCGGCCGGGGAACTGGCCGACGCGACCACGGCGGAGATGGGCAAGCCCCTCGATGACGCGCGGGGCGGGGTGGCGGCGGGCATCGGCACGCTGCGACAGTACGCCGAACTCGCCCCGGTACGCGGCGGCCGGACCCTGCACGGCGCGCACGACGCACTGGACTTCATGGCTCCCGAGCCGCGCGGCGTGGTCGCCGCGATCACCCCGTGGAACGACCCGGTGGCGGTGTCCTGCGGCCTGCTCGGCGCGGCCCTGGTCACCGGCAACGTGGTGGTCTACAAGCCGAGCGAGCGGACCCCCGCCACCGGGTGGCTGCTGGCCCGCGCGCTGGACTCGGCGTTGCCGGCCGGGGTGCTGTCGCTGCTCACCGGCGGCGGCGAGGTCGGCGCCGCGCTGGCCGGGCAGGAACTGGACGTGATCGCCCACGTGGGCTCCACCGCCACCGGCCGGGCGATCGCCGTCGCGGGCGCGCGGACCGGCGCGAAGGTGCTGCTGGAGAACGGCGGGAGCGATCCGCTGGTGGTGGACGCGGACGTCGACCCGGTCTGGGCGGCCGAGCAGGCGGCGCTCGGTTGTTTCGCCAACGCCGGGCAGATCTGCGTGGCGGTGGAGCGGATCTACGTGCACCGCGACGTCGCCGAGGGCTTCACCGACGCGCTCGTGGCACGCGCCGAGGCCCTGACCGTGGGCCCCGGCCGCGATCCGGGCACGCAGCTCGCGCCGCTTGTCGACAGGCGGCACCGGGACCACGTGCACGGGCAGGTCACCGCGGCGCTGGCGGACGGGGCCCGGGTACGCGCCGGCGGCGTGCTGCCCGACGGCCCCGGCGCGTTCTATCCGGCCACCGTGGTCGAGGGCTGCCGCCACGACATGGCGCTGGTCCGGGAGGAGACGTTCGGGCCGGTCGCCCCCGTGGTGGTGGTCGACTCGTTCAGCGAGGGCCTGCGCTGCGCGGCCGACTCGCCGTACGGCCTGGCCGCCACCGTCCTGACCGGTTCCATGAGCCACGCCCAGCGCGCCTGGCGGGAGCTGCCGGTCGGCACCGTGAAGATCAATTCGGTGTTCGGCGGGGCGCCGGGCGGCGCGGCCCAGCCGCGCCGGGGCAGCGGCCAGGGCTTCGGGTACGGCCCGGAGCTGCTGGACGAGTTCAGCACCGTCAAGGCGGTGCACCTGGAGGCGCCGGGCGGCGGCCACTGGTGAGACGGCACGAATGAGCCCGGGACCGAGGCGGTCCCGGGCTCGACGCGTACCCGAAGGGGTCAGCGACCCCCGCGGGCCTTGCGGGTCGCGTTGTTGTTGGCCTTCTCGATGGCGTTGACCAGTTCCGGCTTCGTCATCCGGGACCGGCCGCGCACGTCCAGTTTCTTCGCCACCTCCATGAGGTGGTCCTTGGTGGCGTTGGCGTCCACCCCGCCGGCCGTCGGCGCGCGCCGGGCCGGGCCGCCGCCCTCGGCCTGCTTGTCGCTGGGGCCCTTGCGGCCCTTGGGCTCCCAGTGGTCGCCCACCTTCTCGAACTCGTGCTTGACCGCGGCGAAGGCGGTGCGGTGCGCCCGCTCCCCCTCGCCGTAGGTCTCGACCGCCGAGTCGTGCGTCTTCTCCCAGGTCCGCTGCGCCTTCGCCGGCGAGCGCCGCAGCGTGCTGGGCAGTACCTCGCGCCCGGGCATCTCGTCCTCCTGGAGTATCGATCGGCTGTCTGGTGTGGTTCCCTCCCGCCCGGCGGGCAAACCGGCACCCGGTTTGTCGATTTCCACCGGCGGGTACCGCCCGCCCACGCCCGGTGGCGGGGCCTGGAGGAGGCGGACATGACCGTGACCACACCACAGACGGTCGGCGGCCGGACGCGATCCCGCTTCCCCCGGCGGATCCGCCAGCTCAACTGGCGCACCTGGCGCGGCGTGCTGATGCGCAGCGGCAAGGGTTTCGTCACTGACAACTGCGCGGACTGGGCGGCGGCGCTCACCTACTACGGGGTGCTGGCGCTGTTCCCGTCCACGATCGTGGTGGTGGCGCTGGTCGGACTGGTCTCCGACGGGCCCCGCACCGTCGACACCGTGATCGACCTGGCCCGGGAGATCGGCGCCGGCTCGGTGGTCGGCAACGACGCGTTCGTCGGTGTGGTGCGCAACGTGGTCGAACAGCAGGGCTCGGCGAAGGTGCTGCTGAGCTTCGGCCTGCTCGGCGCGCTCTGGTCCGCGTCCGGGTTCATCGGCGCGTTCACCCGGGCCTCGAACGCGATCTACGGGGTGCGGGAGGGGCGGCCGTTCTACCGGCTGCGCCCGTTGCAGATCGGCATGGCCGCGGTGACGATCGTGCTGCTGGCGGTGGTGGCCACCGGGCTGATCGTCAGCGGCCCGGTCACCGACGCGGTGGGTGACCTGCTGCACGCCGGGGCGGTGGCCCGGACCACGTGGTCGGTGGCGAAGTGGCCGCTGCTCGCGGTGGTCGCGATGACCTTGCTGTCGCTGCTGTTCTGGATCGCGCCGAACGTCCGCCAGCCGCGGTTCCGCTGGCTCACCCCGGGTGGCGCGCTGGCGCTCGTGGCCTGGGTGCTCGCCTCCTTCGGCTTCGGCCTGTACGTGGCCAACTTCGGCTCGTACGACGTCACGTACGGCAGTCTCGGCGCGGTCATCGCGTTCCTGGTGTGGCTCTACCTGTCCAACTGCGCGTTGATGCTCGGCGTGCAGGTGAACGCGGAGCTGCAGCGCGGGCGGGCGATGCAGGCCGGGATCGAGGAGCCGGACGACCCGGTGCTGCCGCCGCGCGCCCCGGCCGACGAGGACAAGGAGAACGCGGACAGCGAGAAGACCGCCGACCGGTTGCCGCCCGGATGACCGGCTCCCCCGGCCGGCGCCGGTTTACCGGCGGCCCTCGGGGGCATCTCCCAAGGCATGGAACGTGGCAGCAGCAAGCACTCGCCCAGGGTCGACGACCAGATGAGCAGTGAGGTCAGCGGTCTCGTCCAGAGCGCCGGCACCGGCGGTTCCCGGGCCGAGGAGTTCCGGATCCCCGAGCCGGCCGGCGAGGACCAGCCGGAGGCCACCACGGCGCCGGCCGGGGAGCTGCGCAGCGGCGCGCCGCAGGGCATGAACTCCGAGGACGTCGAGGCGCGCAGCCGCCTGGGGCGGTTCATCACGATGACCGCCCTGCCCGGCGACCGGGAGGCGCTGCTTGCCAACGCGCTGGAGAACGAGGCGCCGACGGACATCGTCGCCGCCCTGGAGACCCTGCCCGAGGGCACCACCTACCAGACGATCTCCGAGGTGTGGGCCGCACTCGGGCACCGGAACGAGACGACGCGCTGGTGAGCGGGCCGGCCCACGGCCCGCGACGAGACACCGGCGGAACAGGAGGAACCCCGACATGAGTGGCGTTACCGAGCATGTGGACGTGAAGGTCCCGATCCGGACCGCGTACGACCAGTGGACCCAGTTCGAGGAGTTCCCGCACTTCATGGAGGGTGTGCAGGAGGTCCGGCAGCTCTCGGACAGGATGACCCACTGGACGGTCGAGATCGCGGGCGTGAAGCGCGAGTTCGACGCCGAGATCACCGAGCAGTTGCCGGACGAGCGGGTGGCCTGGCGCTCCACCGGGGGCACCCAGCAGGCGGGCGTGGTGACCTTCCACCGCCTCGACGAGGGGCACACCCGGGTCACGCTCCAGATGGAGTTCGAGCCGCACGGCGTGGTCGAGCAGGCCGGCGACAAGCTGGGCGTGGTCGACCGGCGCGCCAAGGGCGACCTGGAGCGGTTCAAGCAGTTCATCGAGCGGCGCGGTCAGGAGACGGGCGCCTGGCGCGGCGCCGTCGACCGCCCCACCCCCTGAGCACCCTTCCCCGTACCGAGTCTCCGATGGCCGCCGGCACCGCCGGCGGCCATCGCCGTGCCCGGCCGTTTGCGATCATCCGGTCCGGGTACCGCAGGGTAATGACCGACAACGACCGCCACGTGTGGCGCGACGAGGACCGCACTCCCCTGCACGAGCTGGACCAGGCCATCGCCCGGTCGGCCACGGACGGCCAGGGCGACGACGTCACCGCCAACGACGCCGGCGAGGAGGCCGCGTTCGGCCACGGCCCGGAGGCGGTGGACCGGGGTGCCGGCCCGGAGGCCGAGCGGCGTGAGATGACCGATGCGGACCGGGCCTACCGGCCGTCGACGATCGGGCGGACCGGCCCCGACAGCATGTGATCCCCGGGTGACTGCGGGCACCCGTGCCGGTGCCCGCAGCCGCCGGATTCATGCTCGGCCGAAGCGACATAAAGTGCGGTACGGACGGTCGGGAAAACGGACAGCCCATCCAGAATCGGCCGAACGGCTGACGGCACTCACCTCGATGCGCGCAAGACTTTCGGGATGCAACAGGGCTCCGGTTTTCTCTCCAACCGTCAGCGCAAGCTCGCCTGGCTGGGCTTCCTGCTCGCCGCGATCCAGGCTCCGGTCTCGGCCCGGTTCACCGACGACAGCTCCTGGCTGTTCAGCCTGGTGGTGGCGCTGATGGTAGCGACCGTGATCATCGCCGACGACGGCGCCCGCCGCCGCCCGGCCGACGCCCGCGCCTCCGACTGAGTCAGCTTCCGCCGGGGCGCGCCTCGTGCCCCGGCACCCCCCGGCTGCGGCGGCGCTCCTTCATCTCCGCCTCGTAGAGGTGCCGCCGGCCCTCGACCAGCTCGTCGCGGGCCCGCCGGTCCAGCTCCCGGAAGAGCGCGTAGTACCCGTCGTCGAAGTCCTCGACGATCTGGAACGTCCACCGTCCGGCGATGACGTTGCGGCCGAGCAGTTCCCTGTCGATCCGCTCGGCGAGCGCCGGGTGGCCGGCGGAGCGGAACATCTCCACCGCGTCGTCGAGCATCAGGTCGGCGTGGCCGATGAGCTGGTGCAGCTCGTACAGGTGGCCCCGGGCCCGCTCGACGCACTCCAGGGCCTCGCTGAGCTTGCCCAGCGCCTCGACGGTGGCGTCACTCACTCCCTCCGGGCGCCGGTGCGCCCGGTCCGGTCCGTCGGCCCGTTGTCCCATCCTGTCCCTCCGTGACCCGATCGCGTGGTCTGCGTACCGGACTTCTGCCCCCGCACGGGCGACTCAACCCTGGCGGAGGAGGCGGCCGCTCCCCCGGACGATCCGGGCATCCGCCGCTCGGCCGAGGCCGGCCCCCGGTGGGCGGCGTTAGCCTCGGACACCATGCGCGCGCCGAAGGACCGGGTCGCGACCCGCCGCTCTGCGGCCGTGGCCGCGCGGACGACCCTCACCACGCTCACCGCCGCCGTCGGCACCGCCGGCCTCGCCGCGGCCCACGCGAACCCGGGGCTGCTCGCCGAGGTCGACCAGCACGCCGCCGGGGTACGCGACAGCCTCGACGGCGACCGCCGGCCGCTCACCGTCGCGGCGCTGGCCGGGTACGTCGACGGGCTGCGCGAGGCGGCGGCCGAGCACGGCTGGACGCCGCCGGCCGGGGCGGAGGTGGACTGGTCCGAGCCGGACTGGATGCTCACCCGCCTGCTCGCGGTCTGCCTGCTGGCCCGCGGGCTGGACCCGCGCCACCTGGCCTGACCCGGGCACGGCTACGGGGCGCCCGCGATCGCCCCGCGGACACCCCGTAACCCGTTGCCGTCAGCCGTTCGGCCGGCGGAACTGCTGCGTCTCGTCCCCTGCCTCGCCGGAGCGGTACGTGCCCGCCCCCGACATGGACGACTGCGGCGCCGCCGGTGCCGGTTGCCCGCCCCGGTCGGCCATCCGCCGCTCGTAGTCGCCGCGGCCGGCCTGCTGCGCCTGCCGCTGCTGCCGGATCGCCCGGGACTCCTCGGCGGCCCGGTGCAGCCAGCCGTCCCAGCGGTCCTGCATCGGCTTGACCAGACCACCACCGACACCCACGATCAGGATGCCGGCCACTGTGGCGAGGAACGCCACAAGCACCGGTGTGGTCACCGTGGTGGCGATGCCCACCTGGTTCAGCGCGGCGATGATGCCGAGCGCCAGGATGAAGATCGCCGTCACGTCGGCCAGCACCCGGCCGTACGAGAGCCCGCCGAGCGCGCCGGAGACCAGGTCCCGGACGGCGTTGGCGATGGCGGCGGCGATCACCACGATCACGATCGCCACGAAGGCCCGCGGCAGCCAGGACACCACCCCGCGAATCAGGTCGCTGATCGCGTTTGGTCCCCACACCCCGAAGGCGAACTGCAGGGTGAACAACAGGACCGCGTAGTAGGCCAGTTTGGCCAGGATGTCGCTGGCGTCGTACTTGGTGCGTTCCAGGGCCCGTTTGACACCGCCGCGTTCCACGGCGCGGTCGAACCCGACCCGTTCCAGTGCCGCGTCCACGATTTTGAGGACGGCTCGGGCGATGAGCCAACCCACGACGAGGATCGCGATGAACGCGATCGCCCGCGGTACGAAGAGCAGCACCGACCTCCAGAAGTCGGTCCAGGCCGCACTGATGTCGACCTGTCCGACCGCGAGGGTTTTCGGCATGATGTCCCTCCTGTCGCGTGAACTGCGCCGCCCGCATACCCGATGGCCTGGGCAGCACGCCGGGCCGGACCGGGGCAATTTCCCGACATGGCCTGCCTAACCGGCCCTGACCTGCTCGAACATCCGCGTCGTCGGGTGCCCGCGTCCGCCACGGACACATGATCGGAACCAGCCGGCCACGCGCCGGTTAGGCTGCGGTCATGCCAGGCACCGTCGGTCGGGTTCCCACTCCGTCCGCCCCCGCACCGGGAGCGCCCACCGATCCCGTCGTCGGCGGGCCGGCGGCCGGTGCCGTTCACCCCTGGGCCGGCACGTCGCTGGGGCCCCCGGACACCTGGGATCCCGCGGTCCGCGCGGTGGCCGACGTGGTGCTCGCCTCCCCGGTGCCGATGGCCCTGCTCCTCGGCGACGACCTGGTGGTCTTCTACAACGACGGGTACGCCGAGCTGATCGGCGACCGGCACCCGGACGCGCTGGGCCGGCCGGCGGCCGAGGCGTTCGCCGAGGTGTGGCGCGACCCGGGCGCGGGCGAGGCGCTGGAACGGGTCTACCGGCACGGCGAGCCGTTCCTGCAACGGGAGGCGGTGCTGCCGGCCGACCGGCAGGGCCCGGCCGAGCCGGCCGTGTTCACCAGGGGCCACTGCCCGGTCCGCGACTCCGGCGGCCGCATCGTCGGCGTGCTCACCGTCTCGGCGCAGACCACCCAGCTGACCCAGCAGTTGCAGAGCCTGAGCGACTTCGCGGCGGCGCTGGCCGGCACGCTCACACTCGACGACGTGGCGCGGGTGACGCTGCGCTACTGCCTGCACACCTTCGACGCCGACCGGGTGTCGTTCGCGGTGGACGAGGGCAGCGCGTGGCGGCTGGTCCGCCGCATCCGCGGCGAGCTGCTCGACGAGGCCGACGAGCGGCTGCCCCCGCTGTGGCGGCGGATGTCCGCCGAGTCGGCGCTGCCGGCGGTGGTGTCCGCGCGCAGTGGCGTGGCCTCGTTCACCGCCGACGGGCAGCCGCTGCGCGGTGTCGCGGCGGACCGGCACGACGAGAAGATCCGCGCGCTCGCGGCGCTGCCGCTGCGGACGACTGTGGTCCGGGGTTCGCTGACCGTCGGCTACCGGGCGCCGCGCCCCTGGTCCCCAGCGGAACGGGCGCTGCTCACCGCGTCGGCGGAGCTGGTCGGCCAGGCCGCCGAGCGGGCCCGCCGGTTCGAGACCCAGCACGGCACCGCCCAGATGCTGCAACGCAGCATGCTCCCGGAACGGCTGCCGGACCTGCCCCGGCTGCGCATCGCCGCGCGGTACGACCCGGGCGTGGACGGCAACGCCGCGGGCGGCGACTTCTACGACGCGTTCCTGCTGCCCACCGGCGCGCTGGGCGTGGTGCTGGGCGACGTGGCCGGACACGACGTGCAGGCCGCCGCCCGGATGGGCCAGGTACGCGCCGCGCTGCGCGCGCTCGCCCTCGTCGACTCCCGCCCGGACGCGGTGCTCGACGGACTGGACCGGCTGGTCAGCAGCCTCGGCGTCGAGGGCGGCACCCAGGAGCTGTTCGTGACGGTGATCTTCGGCGTGGTCGAGGCGGACCGGGAGCTGATCACGCTCGCCAGCGCCGGTCATCCCGCGCCGTTGATCCGCCGCGCCGGACCGGACGCGGCGGTGGCCGAGTTCGTCGACGTGCCGCCGGCCCCTCCGCTGGGCCTGGGCGGGCGTGCGCGTACCGCCACCGTGCCGTTCCGTCCCGGCGACACCCTGCTGCTCTACAGCGACGGCGTGGTGGAGCGGCGCTGGCAGGACCTGGCGGCCGGGATGGCCGGGCTGGGCGCGGCGGTGACCGGGGCGGCAGGCGGTGACCCGCGCGCGCTGTGCGCGGTGGCGACCGCGTCGGTGCCGGGCGCCACCGAGGACGACGTGGCGGTGCTCGCGGTGGAGTACGCGGTGCGCCCCAGCCGGTCGGCGAGCATGGAGGTGCCGGCCGAGCCGACCGCGCCGAGCCGGGTCCGGCACTGGATGACCGCGCAGCTCGGCGAGTGGCGGGTGCCCGAGGCGGTGATCGGGGCCGCGGTGCTGTGCACCAGCGAGCTGACCACGAACGCGCTGCTGCACGCCGGCACGGCCGCCCGGGTCGAGGTCGACCTGTCCGCCGAGCGGCTGCTGGTGTCGGTGGCCGACTCCGGCACCCGGGGTCAGGTCACCCGGGCGCAGACCGACACGCTCAGCAGCCGGGGCCGCGGGCTCGGCCTGATCGAGGAGCTGAGCGACGCCTGGGGCACCGACCCGGCCGTACGCGGCTCGACGGTCTGGTTCGAGATCCTCATTCCGCCGGGTGAGTCGCGCGTCGGCGACGCTGCGGCCGGGTAGGAGCCGGACATGGCCGACGACAAGCGACGCGGTGTCCTCTTCGACGTGGACGGCACCCTGGTCGATACGACGTACCTGCACACGGTGAGCTGGTGGGAGGCGCTGCGCCAGGGCGACCACCGGGTGCCGATGGCGCGGATCCACAGGTCCATCGGCATGGGCTCGGACAAGCTCCTCGACCACCTGCTCGGCGCCGAGCGGGACCGGAGCGCCGACGGCAGGCTGCGCGACGCGCACGACGCGCTCTACGCCGAGTACTGGGAGCGGCTGGCGCCGCTGCCGGGCGCCCGTGAGCTGCTGCGCGCCTGTGCGGAGCGCGGGCTGCGGGTGGTGCTCGCCACCTCGGCCGCCGAGCACGAGGTGACAGCGCTGCGGGCGGCGCTGGACGCGGACGACGTGATCGACTCGGTCACCTCGTCGGCCGACGCGCGGGAGAGCAAGCCGGCACCGGACATCCTGGTCGCCGCGCTGGAGCAGTCCGGGCTGGCCGCCGAGCGGGTGGTGTTCGTCGGCGACTCGGTCTGGGACGTGGCCGCCGCCGGCAAGCTCGACATCCCCTGCATCGGGCTGACCTGCGGCGGCACCGGCCGCGCCGAACTGGCCGGCGCGGGCGCGGTGGCCGTGTACGAGGACCCGGCCGCGCTGCTGGGCGCGCTGGGTGACAGCGCCATCGCGTCGCTCGGCTGACGGGCGGCTCAACCGGCCGGCGCGCGCAGGCTTAGCCGGACCCGCTTCGGGGCACTGCTGGACTCCACCGCCCGGCCGCCGGGCGACGGAAGGGTGGTGTCGTGGAACCGGTCGATGTCGCGTTCGCTCTGCTGGGCGTCGGTGCGCTGCTGGCCGGGGTGCTGCCCCGCGTGCTGGAGCGACGGCCACTGTCGATGCCGATCGCGTTCCTCGGGCTCGGCATGCTCGTGTTCGTGCTGCCCACCGGTCTGCCCACACCGGACCCGCTGCGCTGGCCGGAACTGACCACCCACCTCACCGAGGTCGGTGTGATCGTCGCGCTGATGGGCGCCGGCCTGAAGATCGACCGTCCGTTGAGCTGGTCCCGCTGGTCGTCGACCTGGCGGCTGCTGGCGATCGCCATGCCGCTGTGCATCGCCGCGGTGGCGCTGCTCGGGTGGTGGTGGGCCGGCCTGGTGCCGGCCGCGGCGCTGCTGCTCGGCGCGGCGCTCGCCCCCACCGACCCGGTGCTCGCCTCGGACGTGCAGGTGGGCGAACCGACCGATGTGGAGGACTCGGAGGACGAGGTGCGCTTCGCGCTCACCTCGGAGGCGGGCCTGAACGACGGGCTCGCCTTCCCGTTCGTGTACGCGGCCATCGCGATCGCCACCACCGGGCTCGCGCCGTCCGGCTGGCTGGCCGAGTGGTTCGCGGTGGACGTGCTCTACAAGCTCGCCGCCGGGGTGGGTGGCGGGCTGCTCGTCGGCTGGCTGCTCGGCAAGCTGTTCTTCCGCGCCCCGAGCAAGCTGCGGCTGGCCCGGCACTCCGAGGGGTTCCTCGCGCTGGCCGCGACGTTCCTGGCGTACGGGCTGGTCGAGGTGATCGGCGGGTACGGCTTCCTGGCCGTGTTCGTGGCCGCCCGGGCGATCCGGGCCGCCGAGCGCACGCACGAGTTCCACTCCGTGCTGCACGACTTCGCCGAGCAGGTGGAGCGGCTGCTCACGGTGCTGCTGTTGCTGCTGTTCGGCGGGGCGGTGATCGGCGGGCTGCTCGCGCCGCTGACCTGGCCGGCGGCGCTGGCCGGGCTGGCCCTGGTGCTGGTGATCCGGCCGCTGGCCGGGTGGCTGTCACTGCGCGGGGCGCCGGGCAAGCCGGCCGAGCACTGGGTGATCTCGCTGTTCGGCATCCGCGGCGTCGGCTCGTTCTACTACCTGGCGTACGCCACCAGCAAGACCGACTTCCCGCAGGCGGATCTGGTCTGGGCCACAGTCGGTCTCGTGGTGGTGGTGTCGGTGGTGGTGCACGGCGTCGCCGCGACACCGGTCATGCAGCTGCTGGACCGGGCGGGCGAACGCACCGGCGAGGGCGCGCGGGCCGGCTCGGCGGCGCAACCGGTGGCCGCCACCGGCTGAGCACGCGTCGAGTTGTGGCCTGGATCAGCCCAGCCGGGCGGCGAGCGCGCGGCCCAGGTCCCGGCCGGAACGCCAGGCGGTCTGCGCGCGCGGCCGGCCGAACGCGTCGCCGGCCAGCCCGATCCCGTCGTCGTCCAGGTGGTACGTGGCGCCCCCGGACTGCGCGGCAGGGGTCGCGTACGTCCAGCGGTGCACGTGTGTCCACGCGGCCGGCTCGGGCAGTCCGAGCAGGTCGCGGACCGCCTGCTCGATCGCCGGGCCGGCGGCGGCGGGCTGGCGCAGGTGCCCGGCGGCGAACCCGGCGGTGGTGTGCGCGACGAGCACCGGGGCGGCGTCGCCACGCCGGTCGCCGTCGTCACAGACCAGGCTGAGCACGGGGTGGTCGTTGACGAACGCGCCGTGGAAGTCCGCCCAGCGGCGGGCCGGGTACCGCAGCACCCCGGTCAGCGCCGACGACCAGCGCTGCGCGGCCACCGCCCGGGTGGCGTCGGCCAGGGCCGGGTCCAGCAGCGGCGCGGCCTGCGGACCGGGCATGGCCAGCACGACCGCCTCCGCCTCGACGCCGTCCACCCGGGGGCCCGGCTCGACGCGCGTCACCAGCCGTTCGTGCGTCACCGGAAGATCGGCGGCGAGGTGCTCGACGAGCGAGCGCAGCCCGCGCGGGGCGGCCCAGCGCATCGGGCCGCTGACCCGCTCGCGGCCGCCCGGCCCGTACGCGACGAGCGTGTCGGTCCACTCCCGGGCCAGCCCGGCGGCCCGCCACCGGTCCGCCACGGCGGCGAAGTCCGGATCGTCCACTGTGAAGTACGCGGCGCCCAGGTCGGCGGGACGGCCGTCGAAGCGCTTGCTGGCCAGCCGCCCGCCGCTGACCCGGGCGCGTTCGCGCACCCGCACCGGGACACCGGCCCGCGCCAGCTCGGCCGCGCAGGCCACCCCGGCGATGCCCGCACCGACCACCACCACGCCCGCCCGGTCCGCCGTCACCAGGTGATCGTAGGCGGTTGGCGGCATGAACCCGCCCGACCGGGGTAGTGGTACACCTGTTCGAGGAGAGGTGATCAGCATGGCCGACCGCGACAACGCCAGCGGCAGGAACGTGAACCCGGACGCCGCCGTCAAGGACCCGGACGACTGGGTCACCGGCGACGAGCCGCCCACCGCCGCCCAGGAGTCGTATCTGCACACCCTGGCCCAGGAGGCGGGCGAGCCGGTGCCGGAGGGCCTGACCAAGGCCGAGGCGTCCCGGCGGATCGACGAGCTCCAGGCGGAGACCGGCCGGGGCCGCTGAGGTCAACGTGGGGGCAGGCGGTGCAGCTCGACCCGGTCGAGCCGCCCCGCCGCCACCCGGGCGGTCAGGAAGGTGGCGTACGGCTGTGCCCGCCGGTCGGTGGGCGAGCCGGGGTTGAGCAGGCGCAGGCCACCAGGGGCGACGCTGTCCCACGGGATGTGCGAGTGTCCGAAGACGAGCAGGTCGCGGTCGCCGTACGCGGCGGCGCAGCGCTCCTCGCGGCGAGTCTTCGGGCCGGTCTCGTGCACCACGGCGACCCGCAGGCCGTCCAGCTCGACCCGGGCCACCTCGGGCAGCCGGGCGCGCAGCTCCGGTCCGTCGTTGTTGCCGTACACGGCGATCAGGCGGCGCGACCGCTCCTCCAGTGCGTCCAGCAGCGCCACGTCAACCCAGTCCCCGGCGTGCACCACCACGTCCGCGGCCTCGACGGCCGCCCACAGCGCCGCCGGAAGGTCCCGCGCCCGCTTCGGCACATGCGTGTCCGCCATCAAGACCAGATCCACCCCCTCATCCTCCCCCACCCGCCCTCTTCGCCGCGTCGATCATGAACTTGGCGGCACTCAGGGAGATCGACTTCGCCGTCAACCTCATGATCGACGCGAAGCGGTAGCGGGGTGGCGGGCGGAGGGGGCGCGGGCGGCGGCGTCGGTGATGCGGCCGGCGGCGATGATCAGGCCGATGTGCGAGTACGCCTGCGGGAAGTTGCCCACCTGCTCGCCGGTGTCCTGGTCGATCTGCTCGGCGTAGAGGCCGAGGTCGTTGGTGCGGGCGGCGAGGCGCTCGAACAGCCGCCGGGCCCGGTCCAGCTCCCCCGCCTCGGCCAGGCAGGCGGCCAGCCAGAACGAGCAGATCACGAACCCGGCCGGGTCGCCGTCCCAGCGGCGCAGCAGCCCGTCGCGGGACAGCCGCCGCTCCAGCACGTCCATCGTGGCGCGCATCCGCGGATCGTCCGCCGGCAGGAAACCGACCAGCGGCATGACCAGCACCGAGGCGTCCAGGTCGTCGGCACCGAACGCCCCGGTGTACGCACCGACGCGCTCGTTCCAGCCGTGGGTGAGCACGGCCGCCCGGATCTCGTCGCGCGCGGCGGCCCAGCGCGCCACGTCGGCGGGCTCGCCGATGCGGGAGCCGAACCGGACCGCCCGGTCCAGCGCGGTCCAGCACTCCACCTTCGACGACACGTAGTGCCGCTGCGGACCACGCCCCTCCCACATCCCCGCGTCGGGCCGGTGCCAGCCGCGCTCGGCCTGGTCGGCGAGCGTCCGCAGCAGGTCACGGACCTCTGGTGACATCGGATCGAGGTAATACCGCATCAGCCAGGCGGCGTCGAGCACCTCGCCCAGCACGTCGTTCTGCCGCTGCCGCCAGGCGTCGTTGCCGACCAGCACCGGGCGGCTGTGCTCGTACCCGGCCAGGTGGTCGAGGTCGTGCTCGGTCAGGTCCCGCTCCCCCTCGACGCCGTACATGATCGGCACCGGTTCGTCGCCGATCCGGCCCATCGCCCGCGCCACCCAGGTGAACTGCCGGTCCGCCTCGTCCGGGCAGGCGGCCCGCCAGAGGGCCTGGAGCGTGAGGCTGAAGTCGCGCAGCCACACGTAGCGGTAGTCGTAGTTGCGGTCGCCGCCGAGCCTCTCCGGCAGCGAGGTGGTGGCCGCCGCGACGACGGCGCCGCTCGGCGCGTACGTCATGCCCTGCACGGCGAGCGCGCTGCGCCGCACCTCGTCGCGGTACTCGCCCTGGTAGTCGTGCAGCGCCGACCAGGACCGCCAGCCGGCGACCGTCTCGGCCACCACCTCGGCGGCGTCGGGCAGCGCCGGTCGCCCCCCGGCGTACGTCGGGGCGTACCCGAGGGTGAAGCGGTGAGCGCTGCCGGCGCGGGCGGTGAACCGTCCGGCGGCGGCCCCCTCGGCGATGGTCAGCGGGACGTCGGCGCGCAGCTCCAGGCGGCAGGCCCCGGCGGTGGCGGCCACCACCCCGTCGTGCTCGGTGAGGTAGGCGCCGACCCGGCCGTACTCGAATCGCGGCGCGTATTCCACACGCATCGGCACCTCGCCGGTGAGCCCTTCGACCAGCCGGACGAGCACCCGCGGCGAGCGCATCCCGATGTCGTGACCCCGCGCGCCGTGCTCCAGCGCCAGCGCGTCGGTGACGGCGACAGTGCCGGTCGCCGTGGTGAAGACGGTACGCAGCACCAGCGTGTCGTCCAGGTACGACCGGCTGCTGGTGGCCGCGCCCTCCGGGCGGATGCTCCAGTGCCCGGCGTCGGCGTCGAGCAGCCGCCCGAACACCGACGGCGCGTCGAACCGGGGCGGGCACCACCAGTTGACCGAGCCGTCGCTGTCGACAAGCGCCGCGCTGCGCCCGTCGGCGAGGAAGCCGTGCTCGCTGATGTGTCGGGTCGGCACGGGTGTGGCTACCCGGCCCGGGGCACCGGCATGCCTCGCCACATCGGTCCGGTCCGGCGCGTTACCGCTGCCCGGCGGCGGGAACGCGGTGGGTTGACGAAGGAGGATGCTCATGACCAGACCCTCGACTCCGACCGCGGCCTGGCAACCCGGAATGCCGGGCAGCGACAACCTCCCGTCCGGCCCGGGCGGTCGCCCGACGCCGCCGAGCGGGGACGGGCACGGCCCACAGGCCGGTTCGGCGACCGTCACGATCGGCTCGTACCCGGACTATCCGTCCGCCCAGCGCGTGGTGGACTATCTCGCCGACAACCGGTTCCCGGTGGAACGTACCTCGATCGTCGGGACGGACCTCACGCTCGTGGAGACCGTGATGGGACGGCTCACCACGGGCCGGGCAGCCCTGTTGGGCGCCGGCACCGGCGCCTGGTTCGGTTTGTTCATCGGGTTGCTGTTCGGCATCTTCACCGCCGGCAACTGGCTGGCGGTGATCCTGGTCGGGCTGGTGATCGGCGCGATCTGGGGTGCCGTGTTCGGCGCCGTCGCGCACGCCATGAGCGGTGGGCAGCGTGACTTCACGTCGGCCAGTTCGCTGCGGGCCGCCCAGTACGCGGTCACTGTGGACGCGGATCTGGCCGGTCAGGCCCAGCAGCTGCTCAGCCGGATGCACCTGACACCGACCGGCGCGACCGCCCGCTGACGCGGGTACGCGACATCGAGGGAGGGCCCCGCCGGGGTCCTCCCTCGTCGCGTCAGTGGTACGCCCGCTCGCCCGCCCGCAGCGACACGTCCACCCGGTTCTCCGGCGGGGCCAGCGGGCACGCCCACCTGTCGTCGTAGGCGCAGCTCGGGTTGTAGAGATAGTTGGCGTCCAGCCGGACCCGGCCGCCGGGCAGCACGGTCAGGCCCCGCCCGAACGTGCCCTTCACCGTGTCGGTGAGGTACCGGCCACCGCCGTACGAGCCGTCGCCGCAGGTGCCGTCGCGCAGCGGCAGGAACAGCCCGCCCCCGTACGCCTCGATCCACCAGAGCGTCAGCGGTCCCCAGGGCGTCTCGGCGACCGCGACCCGCCGGTACGCGACCACCCCGTCCGGGCCGCCGGTGTCGATGCGCAGCTCGCCGGAGGCGGCGCGCAGCGGCGCCTCGACCACTGCCGACGGGTCGGGCGGGTACCAGCGCAGCCCGGTGAAGCCGGGCCGGTCGGCGGGCGGCACCGGGCTGCTGGGGTGGGTGCGGAACAGCTCGTCGCGCGCGGCCCGGAACCCAGCCAGGTCGAGGCCGGACAGATAGAGCCGGGCCACCCGCTCCCGCCAGTCGAGCAGGTCGAGATCGTCCATCCCCCGACCCTATCTTCAGTTTTCAAGAAGGGCGGCATCAGGCACGATGCCGCATGCGGCAGAGGCGCTTGTTTAAATTTTAAATAGTGCTACTCTCGGAGCCATGACGGAGAGCCTGGACGCGGAGCGGATCGCCTGCTGGCGTGCGTACATCGAGTCGAGCCAGCGGCTGTTCACGCGGCTCGAGGACGACCTGCGCGCCGACAGCGACCTGAGCTTCGCCGACTACCACGTGCTGGTGCTGCTCTCCGAGGTGCCCGGCCAGCGGCTGCGCATGGGTGAGCTGGCCGACCGGCTGGTGTTCTCACCGAGCCGGCTGACCTACCAGATCACCACGATGCAGAAGCGCGGCCTGGTGGCGAAGGAGGCGTGCCCGGCGGACCGGCGCGGCAGCGAGGCCGTCCTCACCGCCGCCGGCCTGCTCGCCCTGCGCGAGGCCGCGCCGCACCACCTGCGCTCCGTGCGCGCCCACCTGATCGACGACCTCGACGACGCCGAGGTCGCCTGCCTCACCCGGGTCTTCGAGCGGCTCGGCCGGCGCCTGCGCGCCGACCGCACCGCGTCGTCCACCCCGGCCGACAAGTAAGGAGCCCCGCGATGCCCGCGATCACCGTCGACGACGTCCTCGTCCTGCCCCGCCTGCCGAAGCTCGGCGAGGCCACCGAATACCGCTCGGTCCGCCGGGTCACCACCGCCCCCAGCGGGTACGAGGGCGAGGGTTTCCCGGTCCGCCGGGCCTTCGCCGGCGTGCCGATGACCGAGCTGGACCCGTTCATCCACCTCGACCAGATGGGCGAGGTCGACTACGCGCCGGGCGAGCCGAAGGGCACCTCCTGGCACCCGCACCGCGGCTTCGAGACGGTGACCTACATGATCGACGGGATCATGGACCACCAGGACTCGACAGGTGGCGGCGGCACCATCACCGACGGCGACACCCAGTGGATGACGGCAGGTAGTGGTCTTTTGCACATCGAGGCGCCGCCGGAGCACCTGGTGATGAGCGGCGGGCTGTTCCACGGCCTCCAGCTCTGGGTCAACCTGCCCCGGGTGGCCAAGATGAGCGCGCCCCGCTACCAGGACATCCGCGGCCGGGAGTCGGCGTTGCTGACCACGCCCGACGGCGGTGGCCTGATCCGGGTCATCGCCGGGGAGGTCGCCGGGCACCGGGGCCCGGGCTCGACGCACACGCCGATCACCATCGCGCACGTCACGTTGCAGCCCGGCGCCGAGCTGAGCCTGCCGTGGCGGTCTGACTTCAACGCGCTGGTGTACGTGCTTGCCGGCCGTGGCACTGTCGGCACCGACCGGCGGCCGATCCACCTCGGCCAGCTCGCCGTGCACGGGCCGGGCGAGGCGCTGCGGATCACCGCCGACCCGACGCAGGACTCCAACACCCCGGCGCTGGAGCTCTATCTGATGGGCGGCCAGCCGATCCGCGAGCCGGTGGCGCACTACGGCCCGTTCGTGATGAACACCCGGGCCGAGCTGATCCAGGCGGTCGAGGACTTCCAGGCCGGCCGGCTCGGGGTGATCCCGACCGGGCGGGTGCCGCACAGCGACGGCCAGGGCGACCGGCCCTGACCCGCTCCGGGCGCCCCGGTTCGCCGGGGCGCCCCGGCGGCGGCCTCAGGAGACGGCGAAGATCCCGGCCACTCCGAGGATCACCATCAACAGGACCGCCACCAGCGCACCCCGCTCCCCCTCCACCGCCTGGTCGCGGTCGGTCACGGTGTTCGTCGTCTCGGCGGGCATGTCGGTGCCTCCTCGGTGTCGCGATCCAGGGGTCCGGCGCACCCCCTGGCGCACGGCACCCACGCGACCTGCTGCTCGCCGTGCGGGGTCCTACCGGGGGTCCTACCGTGTGAGGACGTCGTCGACCTCGGGGGTGGAACGTGACTCTGCGGGACTGGTTCCTCACCGCACAGGAACGCGCCAACCCGAGGTCTGAGTTACCCGCCTGGACCGATGGAAACCTCGCCGAGCCACTGATTCACGGTGCCGCGTACTTTGACCGCCTGGTCAGCGAGGTGGAGTCGTTGTCGGCGGGCGACCACCTGTTCTTCACCGACTGGCGGGGCGACCCGGACGAGCGGATGCGCCCGGACGGCCCGACTGTGGCGCAGCTGTTCGCCCAGGCCGCCCAGCGCGGGGTGATCGTCAAGGGCCTGATCTGGCGCTCCCACCTCGACACGCTCTCCTACAGCGAGGCGGAGAACCGCGACCTCAGCGAGGCGATCCGCGCGGCCGGCGGCGAGGTGTTGCTCGACCAGCGGGTCCGGCGCGGCGGCTCGCACCACCAGAAGCTGGTGGTGCTGCGCCGCCCCGGCGACCCGAGTCGCGACGTCGCCTTCGCCGGCGGCATCGACCTGTGCCACAGCCGCCGCGACGACGCCGACCACGCGGGCGACCCGCAACCTGTCGGCATGTCCCCCCGGTACGGCCCCACGCCGCCCTGGCACGACGTGCAGCTCGCGGTGCGCGGGCCGGTGGTCGGCGCGCTGGACACCACGTTCCGGGAACGGTGGACCGACCCGATGCCGCTGGACTCGGAGAACCCGACGGCGTACCTGCGGGACCGGCTGCGCGGCTCCGACCTGCGCCCGGACCCGCTGCCCGCGCAGCCCGCCGACCCGCCGCCGTGCGGGCCGCACCACGTGCAGGTGCTGCGCACCTACCCGGCGGTGCGGCCCCGCTACTCATTCGCCCCGGACGGTGAGCGCACGGTGGCCCGCGGCTACACAAAGGCGGTACGCCGGGCCCGGCGACTGATCTACCTGGAGGACCAGTACCTCTGGTCGACCGAGGTGGCCGAGCTGTTCGCGCAGGCGCTACGGGAGCACCCGGACCTGCACCTGGTGGCGGTCGTGCCCCGGCACCCGGACGTGGACGGCCGGCTCGCGCTGCCGCCGAACATGGTGGGCCGGGAACAGGCGCTGTCGCTGTGCCACCGGGCCGCGCCGGAACGGGTGCACGTCTTCGACGTGGAGAACCGCGAGGGCACGCCGGTCTACGTGCACGCCAAGGTCTGCGTGGTGGACGACGTCTGGGCCAGCGTGGGCAGCGACAACTTCAACCGCCGGTCCTGGACGCACGACAGCGAGCTGTCCTGCGCCGTCCTCGACGACACCCGCGACACCCGCACGCCGGCCGACCCGGCCGGGCTGGGCGACGGTGCCCGGGTGTTCGCCCGCGACCTGCGGCTGTGGCTGTGGCGCGAGCACCTGGACCGCGATCCCGGCGGCGGGCAGGACGACGACCTGCTGGACCCGGCGGACGCGGTGGCGGCGATCACCACGACGGCGGAGGAACTGGAGCGCTGGCACGCCGGCGGGCGCGTCGGTCCCCGCCCGCCGGGCCGGTTGCGGCCGCACCACCCGGAGCGGTTGCCCTGGCGTACGCGGCTCTGGGCGCTGCCCGCGTACCGGCTGGTCTACGACCCGGACGGCAGGCCGCTGCGGGCCCGGCGAGCCGGTACCTGGTGAGACCCGAATCAACCGCTTCACACCGTTCACACCCGCCTACACCTTAAGTACATCGTACTTTCGGCTAGATTTCCGCAGGACGATCGGGCTATGGTGGCTTCCAAACGTAGGACCAACACCTAAACCTAAGCGTCACGTCTTTTTTCTTCCGTGGACGAGGTGCAGGGAGGACCACCCATGACCGCTCCCACGACGAGCGCCCCGGCGACCACGCCGGCCGGCTCCGCGAAGCTCGACCCCCGCTCGCTCACCGACAGCGCCGCCGACCTGCTCGCCGCGATGGCCGCGCTGCCCGCCGACCACCCGTCCCGGCCCGCGCTGCGCGACCGCGCCATCGAGGCGTGGCTGCCGCTGGCGAACCACCTGGCCCACCGCTACAGCGGCCGGGGCGAACCCAACGACGACCTGGCGCAGACCGCCGCCATCGGCCTGATCAAGGCGATCGACAAGTTCGACCCGTCGCGCGGCGTCGACTTCGCCGGCTACGCCATCCCGACCATCATCGGGGAGCTGAAGCGCCACTTCCGCGACCGCACCTGGGACATCCGGGTGCCCCGCCGGCTCCAGGAGCTGCGGCTGGCGATCTCCGACGCCAACAGCACGCTGCTCCAGACGCTCGGCCGCTCGCCGACTGTCGCCGACATCGCCGCCCACCTCAAGCTCACCGAGGAAGAGGTCCTGGAGGGCCTGGAGGGCGCTCGTGCCTACAACGCGGTGTCGCTGTCCACCCCGACCGGCGACGGCGAGCGGGCCACCGAGCTGGGCGACCTGCTCGGCGGCGAGGACGGCGAGTTCGAGCTGGCCGAGATGCGGGTCGCCCTCGGCCCGGCGCTCGCCACGCTCGACCAGCGCGAGCAGAAGATCCTCACGCTGCGCTTCTACGGCAACCTGACCCAGTCGCAGATCGCCGAGCAGATCGGCGTCTCGCAGATGCACGTGTCCCGCCTGCTGGCCCGGGCGCTGACCAAGCTGCGCGGTCAGCTCGACGGAACGTACTAGCAAGGGGGCGGCGGCCGGGTCGGCGGACCCGGCGTCGCGGCCACCCGGCCCGGTCGGCGGTGCGCCGGCCGGGCCGTTCCGCGTTCCCGGGGGCAGCGCGGACCGTCCAGCGGTGCGGTGCGAGAGTGGGTCAGTGCTCGCCGACATCCCGCTCGACCTGCCGGTCCGCCCGGTCCTGCCGGCGCTCGTCGACGCGCTGCGCGAGCGGGGCGCCGCAGTCCTGGTGGCGCCGCCGGGCACCGGCAAGACCACCACCGCGCCGCTCGCGGTCGCCGACGCGGTCACCGGCCGCGTGGTGATCGCCCAGCCCCGGCGGGTGGCCGCCCGCGCCGCCGCGCACCGGATGGCCGCCCTGCTCGGCGAGCGGGTCGGCGACCGGATCGGGTACGCGGTGCGCGGTGAGCGCCGGACCGGGCCGCGTACCCGGGTGGAGGTGGTCACCACCGGCCTGCTGGTCCGCCGCCTGCACCACGACCCGGAGCTGCCGGGCGTGGCCGCGGTGCTGCTCGACGAGTGCCACGAACGGCACCTCGACGCCGACCTGGCGCTGGCGTTCAGCGTCGAGGCCCGGGCGACGCTGCGCCCCGACCTGTGGCTGCTGGCGATGTCGGCCACCCCGCAGACCGACCGGTTCGCCGCGCTGCTCGGCGCCGGCGACCCCGCTCCCGTGGTACGCGCCGAGGCGGCGCTGCACCCGGTCGAGCGGGTGTGGGCGCCGCCACCGCGCCCGGTGACGCCGCCCGGCGCCGGCCGGGTCGACCCGGCACTGCTCGACCACGTGGCCGCCACGGTCCGCCGGGCGCTACGTGAACGCGACGGTGACGTGCTCGTCTTCCTGCCCGGCGCCGGTGAGATCGGCGCCGTCGCGCGCCGCCTGGCCGATCTCCGCGACATCGCGGTGCTGCCGTTGCACGGACGGCTGCCCGGGCCCGCCCAGGACGCGGCGCTCACCCCTGCTGCCGGACGGCGCGTGGTGCTCGCGACGGCGGTGGCGGAGAGCAGCCTGACCGTCCCCGGCGTCCGGGTGGTGGTGGACGCCGGACTGAGCCGGGTGCCCCGCACCGACCTGGCCCGAGGGCTGGGCGCGCTGGTGACGGTGCCGGTGTCGCGGGCCGGGGCCACCCAGCGCGCCGGCCGGGCCGGACGGGAGGCGCCCGGCGCTGTCTACCGCTGCTGGTCGGAGGCGGCGCACGAGCGGCTCGCCCCGCAGCCCGAACCGGAGATCGCCACCGCCGACCTGACCGGGTTCGCGCTGGAGCTGGCGGCCTGGGGCACACCGGACGGCACCGGGCTGGCGCTGCCCGACCCACCGCCGCCGGCCGCGCTCACGGTGGCGCGGGAGACGCTGACCACGCTCGGCGCGGTGGACCACGACGGCCGGATCACCGCGCGGGGACGGGCGGTCGCGGCGGCGGGCACGCATCCCCGGCTGGCGCGGGCGCTGCTGGACGGCGCGCCCCGGGTCGGTGCCGACCGGGCCGCCCAGGTGGTGGCGATCCTCGGCGAGGACACGCTGGGCGGGACGGGAGACGACCTGCCCGCACGCTGGCGCCGGCTGCGCGACGGCACCGATCCGGGCGCCACCGCGCGCTGGCGCACCGAGGTACGCCGCCTGCGCGCCGCCCTGCCCGCCGACCGGAACCCCGCCGGCACCCCGGCCGGATCGACGCCGCACCGCAGCGGGAGCGGCGAACCGTCGGCCGGCGACGAGCGGGAGCGCCTGCCCGACGATCTGGCCGCGGGGCTGCTCGCCGGGCTGGCGTACCCGGAACGGCTGGCCCGGGCACGGCGGCCGGGCGGGTCCGCGTACCTGATGGCCGGCGGGACCGCCGCGGAGCTGGCGCCCGGGTCGGGGCTGGCCGGAGCGGCGTGGCTGGCCGTCGCGGTGGCCGACCGTTCCCCCGGCGCGCCGTCCGCCCGGGTGCGGCTGGCCGCGCCGATCGACGAGGCGACCGCCCGGGAGGCCGGTACGGCGCTGCTGCGCTCCGGACGGGAGGTGACCTGGTCCGGCGGGGACGTGGTGGCCCGGGAGGTGGTGCGGCTCGGTGCCGTCGAACTGGTCGACCGGCCGCTGACCGCGCCGGAGCCGGAGCTGGTCGCGGCGGCGCTGCTGGACGGGCTGCGGCAGGAGGGGACGGGCCTGCTGCGCTGGACGCCGGAGGCAACCGGGCTGCGCCAGCGGCTGGCGTTCTGCCGCCAGGCGCTCGGCGACGACTGGCCGGACGTCACCGACGCGGCGCTGCTCGCCGGCGCGCCCGTCTGGCTCGGCCCGGAGCTGGCCCGCGCCCACCGCCGGGCCGACCTCGGCCGGGCGGACGTGGCGACGGCGCTGCGGCGGCTGCTGGACTGGCGGCAGGCGGCGCGGCTGGACGAGCTGGCCCCGGAGCGGCTCGCGGTGCCCAGCGGCTCGCGGATCCGGGTCGACTACGCCGATCCGGCCGCCCCGGTGTTGGCGGTGAAGCTCCAGGAGACGTTCGGCTGCCGGGACGTGCCACGCGTCGCCGACGGGCGGGTGCCGGTGCTGCTGCACCTGCTCTCCCCCGCCGGACGGCCGGTGGCGGTCACCGCCGACCTGGCGTCGTTCTGGCGCACCGGATACCCGCAGGTACGGGCGGAGCTGCGCGGACGCTACCCGCGCCATCCGTGGCCGGAGGACCCGACCACCGCCGAGCCGACCCGCCGGGCCAGCCCGCGCCGGCGGTGAGGGCTGCTACTCCTCGACCACGTCGGCGATCACGACGGTGATGTTGTCCGGGCCGCCGGCCCGCAGCGCCAGGTCGATCAGCCGGGCCGCGCAGGCGTCGCGTTCCGGCTGCTCGCTGAGCACCTCGGTGAGCGTGTCCGCGCGGACCACGTTGGAGAGGCCGTCGCTGCACAGCAGCCAGCGGTCACCGGCCCGGGGCACCATCGTGGCGTACGACGGGGAGACCTCGTCGCCCTGCAACGCCTGGGTCACCACTGCCCGCCGGGGGTGGCTGCTGGCCTGCTCGGCGGTGATGACGCCCTGGTCGACGAGCATCTGCACGAACGTGTCGTCGCGGGTGACCTGCTTGAGCACGCCCTCGCGGTACAGGTAGGCCCGGGAGTCGCCGACGTGCGCCACCGCCAGGCAGCTGCCGGTGCGGGCGAACAGCAACGCGGTGAGCGTGGTGCCCATGCCCTGGCGTTCCGGATCCTCCTCGACGGCCTGGCGGATCCGCGCGGTGGCCACCTCGATCCCGCCCTGGAGCGCGGCGACGAGCGCGTCCTCCGGCGTCTCCACGTCCAGCGGGGCGATCGCGTCGATGGCGATGCGGCTGGCCAGGTCGCCCGCCGCCATGCCGCCCATGCCGTCGGCGACCGCCACCAGCCAGGCGCCGGCGTGCTGCGCGTCCTGGTTGCCGCTGCGGATCAGCCCACGGTCGCTCGCTCCGACGGAACGAAGCTTCAGGGTCATGGGTCGCAGCCTGCCAGGTCTAGGGCTCGGATGTCTCTAGGAGATCACTGACATCGTACGTGGCGCGCGGAATCCCGCCGCGCGCGGGCGCGCGGCAGCTCATCGGGCCGGATCGATTGACAGCGACGGAACGCGGTGGAAACATCGGGCTGATATTGGGAGCGCTCCCAGTTCCCGGTCTCCCCCACCACCCCCGAGCACGGAAGGAACCTCCGTGACCCGATCCCGTCGTCGGCTCGCCGCGATCGCGGCTACCACGCTGGCGCTCACCGGCCTCACCGCCGGCCCGGCGAGCGCCGAGGTGCCGCCGGACGCCCCCGAACAACTACGCAACGGCGACTTCAGCGCCGGTGTCTCACCCTGGTTCTCGTACGGCACCGGCGACCTCGCTGTCGTCGACGGCCGGCTCTGCACCTCAGTCGCCGCCGGCACCGCCAACCCGTGGGACGCCGGCATCGGCCAGGACGCGGTGCCGCTGACCCAGGGCGCCGAGTACGAACTCTCCTTCGACGTCTCCGCCACCCCGGGCGCGGCCGTCAAGGCGGTGCTCCAGCTCGGCAGCGCCCCCTACACCACGTACGCGAGCGTCGACGCGACCGCCACCGGCACCGCGAAGCACGTCACCACCACCTTCACCTCGCCGGCCGACAACCCCACCGCCCAGCTGATCTTCCAGGTCGGCGGCAGCGCCCAGGCGCAGACGTTCTGCCTGGACAACGTGTCGCTGCGCGGCGGGGAGCCGGCGCCGCCGTACGAGCCGGACACCGGTCCGCGGGTCCGGGTCAACCAGGTCGGCTACCTGCCCGGCGGCCCGAAGCACGCCACTGTGGTCACCGAGGCCACCGAGGCGCTGCCCTGGCAGCTCAAGTCGGCCGCCGGCTCGGTGGTCGCCAGCGGGCAGACCGCTCCGCGCGGCACCGACGCCGCCTCGGCGCAGAACGTGCAGACTGTCGACTTCTCCGCGTACCGCACGCCGGGCACCGGCTACACGCTCACAGTGGACGGCGAGACCAGCCACCCGTTCGACATCTCCGGCGCGCTCTACGACCGGCTGCGCGCCGACTCGCTGCAGTTCTTCTACGCCCAGCGCAGCGGCATCGAGATCGACGGCGACCTGATCGGCGAGGAGTACGCCCGCCCCGCCGGCCACCTGGACGTCGCGCCGAACCAGGGCGACACGAACGTGCCGTGCCAGGCCGGCGTCTGCGACTACTCGCTGGACGTGCGCGGCGGCTGGTACGACGCGGGTGACCACGGCAAGTACGTCGTCAACGGCGGCATCGCCGCCTACCAGCTGCTGAGCACCTTCGAGCGGACCAAGACCGCCGAGACCGCCGACGGCGGCGCCGCCCTGGGCGACGCCACGCTGCGGGTGCCCGAGCGCGGCAACGACGTGCCGGACGTGCTCGACGAGGCGCGCTGGGAGCTGGAGTTCCTGCTCCGCATGCAGGTCCCGACCGGCAAGCCACTGGCCGGGATGGTCCACCACAAGATCCACGACCGGAACTGGACCGGCCTGCCGCTGCAGCCCCAGGACGACCCGCAGCCGCGCGAGCTGCACGCGCCGTCCACCGCCGCCACGCTGAACCTCGCCGCCGTCGCGGCGCAGTGCCAGCGCCTGTACGCCCCGTACGACGCCGCCTTCGCCGCGCGCTGCGGCACCGCTGCGAAGACCGCGTACGCGGCAGCCAAGGAGCACCCGGCGATCTACGCCTCGGCCACCGACGGCACCGGCGGCGGCGCGTACGACGACACGAACGTCAGCGACGAGTTCTACTGGGCCGCGGTCGAGCTGTGGCTGACCACCGGCGACAAGGCATACCTGGCCGACGTCACCGGCTCGCCGCTGCACACCGCCGACGTGTTCGCCGCGAACGGCGCGTTCGGCTGGCAGAGCGTCGCCGCGCTGGGCCGCCTGGACCTGGCCACCGTGCCGAACACGCTGCCCGCCGCCGAGAAGACCCGCATCCGCGAGTCCATCACCGCCGCCGCCGACAGCTACCTGGCCACCATCGCCGGCCAGGCGTACGGGCTGCCGTTCCCGGGCAGCGCCGACGCGTACGTCTGGGGCAGCAACAGCAACCTGGTGAACAACGCGATCGTGCTGGCCACCGCGTTCGACCTGAGCCGGGACGCGAAGTACCGCGACGGCGCGGTGCAGGCCGCCGACTACCTGTTCGGCCGCAACGCGCTGAACATGTCGTACGTGACCGGCTGGGGCGAGCAGCACGCCCGCAACCAGCACAGCCGCATCTTCGCCCACCAGTTGAACCCGGACCTGCCGCGCCCGCCGGCCGGTTCGCTCGCCGGTGGCCCGAACGCCGCGCTCCAGGACCCGTTCGCGGCGAACCTGCTCGCCGGATGCGCGCCGATGTTCTGCTACGTCGACGACATCAACTCGTACGCGACGAACGAGGTGGCGATCAACTGGAACTCGGCGCTGGCCTGGCTGGCGTCGTTCCTGGCCGACCAGGGTGACGCCGGCGCGGTGCCGGCGCCGTCCTGCGCGGTCACCTACACCACCCACGGGAGCTGGCCGTCCGGCTTCACCACCCAGGTGACGGTGCGCAACACCGGCACGAAGGCGGTGAACGGCTGGACCCTGCGCTGGGCCTTCCTCAGCGGCCAGAAGGTGAGCCAGTCGTGGTCGGCGCAGGTCGGCCAGAGCGGCGCCACCGTCACCGCGAAGAACCTGTCCTGGAACGCGAAACTGGCGCCCGGCGCCAGCACCACGTTCGGCTTCAACGGCGTCTCCTCCCCCGGCCCCAATCCCGACCCCGGGCTGGTCACGCTGAACGGAAAGGCCTGCACGGTCTCCTGACCGGGCGGATCGGGCGCCATCGCAGGACCGGGTACGGTCCTGCGATGGCGTACCTGTTCCTGCTCGGCGCGATCACCGCCGAGGTGATCGGCACCAGTCTGCTCAAGGCCACCGACGGCTTCACCCGCCTCTGGCCGACGCTCGGCCTCGCCGTGGCGTACCTGTCCGCGTTCGGGCTGCTCTCGCTGGCCGTGAAGGACATCCCGGTCGGCGTCGCGTACGCGGTCTGGTCCGGCCTCGGCACCGCCGCCATCATGGCGATCGGCGCGGCGTTCCTGGGTGAGCCGCTGAGCGTGGCGAAGGTGGTCGGGGCGGGGCTGGTCATCGCCGGGGTGGTGGTGCTCAACCTCGGCGGCGCGCACTGAGCACGGCCCGGCTCAGGCCGGCCGCCCCGCCGCCCGCAGCAGCCGGAGCTGCCCGATCTCGGCCACGTTCTTCATCAGCTCGGCGTTCACCCAGCCGGCGAGGTGCGCGACGGTGAGCCCCGCGTCGGCGGGCCAGGGGTACGCGGACGGCCGGTCCAGGTCGGCCTCGGCCAGCCCGTCCAGCGCTTCAGTCCACTCCGTCCGCAGCTCCCGCAGCCAGGCGACCGTCTCCGCGCCCGGCCCGGGCCAGCGGATGCCGTCGCGTTCCCGCGCCGGTCGCTGCCGCACGTGGTCGGCGGCGACCGACCACCACCAGCCGATGTGCCAGCTCAGCCACGCGATCGTGGGCACCGGGACCGGGTCCGGCTCGGTGTCGGCCCAGTCGGGACGCCACCCGCCGTCCGGGCCGGGACGCATGGTCCAGCAGAGTCCGCCCGGCTCCCAGAGGAAGTCCGCCGGCTCCAGCCGGTCGAGGTGGTACTCGGCGAGCGCCCAGGTCAGGTCGAATTGCCGGCGCAGCAGGGTGTTCACGGGGGCGGACACCGCGCGATCGTGGCACGGGACGCGGTCCCGGTCGACCGGTTGACCGCTCCCGGCCCCCGTGCGGGGGACGGGGCGGCGCATCGCGATCCGCTCGGCCGGGTCGAGGCCCAGTGCCGCCTCGGCGGCCAGCAGCTCGATCAGGCCCGCGGTCAGCTCCGTCCCGCGCAGCTCGCGGAATCCGCACCGCACGTAGTAGGGCCCGTTCCACGGCACCGAGCGGAACGTGGTCAGCGTCAACGCCGGCAACCCCTGCGACGACGCCCACCCCGCCACCCGGTCGAGCAGACGCCGCCCGATGCCACGCCGCGCGTACGCCGGGTCGACGCTGAGCTGCTGCACGTGCGCCGCGCCGTCGACCACGTCGGCCAGCACGAACGCGATCGGCCGGTCGGCCGGGTCGGTCGCCACCCACAGCCGGCCGGCGCGCTGCCCGGCGGCCAGCGCCTCCACCGGCAGCGGCGGCATGTCGGCCACCAGGGTCATGCCGATCTCCCGGAACGGGGCACCGGAGGCCACCTCGATCCGCTGCACCTCGGTCAACTCGTCGGCCCGGGCGATCCTGCTGCGCTCCACGGCGCCGACCCTGGCAGAGCGGGGACCGGCGGGCGAGCGGATTTCCCGTGTCGTGCTCCGGGTGTTCCGGCGGCGACCAGCGCCGGCGACGCCCCGCTGGGCTCGCGGTGTGACAGGCGTCGCCCCGAGCGGGGCTCCGGGCCGACCGGAACAGTCCTAGCGTCGACCCCATGGCCCTCGCCGGACCCCGCTGATGGGGCGCGTCTCGCCGCTCCCGCCGCCCGGGCCGCTGCGCACGCTCGCGTACGCCACGCTGGCCAACACCGTCGGCGCAGGGCTGTGGCTGGCGGGCGGGGCGCTCTACCTGACCCGGGACGTGGGGCTCTCCGCGACCTCGGTGGGTGCCGGGCTCACCGTCGCCGGGCTGATCGGGCTGAGCGCGAGCGTGCCGCTGGGCGGGCTGGCCGACAGGTGGGATCCGCGTACGCTCCGGGCCGCCCTCCAGGTGGGCCAGGCGGTCGTCGCGCTGGCGTACCTGATGGTCGGCTCGTTCCCGGTGTTCCTGGCGGTGGCGGTGCCGGAGGCGCTGCTCGCGGCCGGCAACCTGGCGGTACGGGCGGCGCTCGTCGCCGCGGTGGGCGGCCCGGACGGCCGGGTGCACGCCTTCGCCACGCTGCGCGCGGTGGCGAACCTCGGCATCACCGTCGGTACCGCGCTGGCCGGGATCGCCCTCGCCGTGGACACGCACCGGGCGTACCAGGTGCTGATCGTCGGCAACGCGGCCACCTACCTGCTCTCGGCGGCGCTGCTGCTGCGCCTGCCGCCGCAGCCGGCCGCCGACGGCGCGCGACGCACGCCCGGCACCCTGAAGCGCGGCAATCGGCTGCGACGCGGCGGGCCGCTACGGGACGGACGGTTCCTCGCGGTCAGCGGCGCGTCGGCGGTGCTGAGCACGCACGTGACGGTGCTCGTGCTCGTCGTGCCACTGTGGACGGTGGACCGGGCCGGCGCGCCACCGCCTGTGGTGTCGGCGGTGCTGCTCGTCAACACGGTCCTCACCGTGCTGCTCGCGGTACGGCTGAGCCGGGGCGCGGAGCGTGCCGCCCCGGCCGCCCGGAAGCTGCGCCGGGCCGGGCTGGTGCTCGCCGCGGCGACACCGCTCTACGCCGTGACGGGCGTCCTGCCGGTGCTCCCGGCGGTCGTCCTGCTGCTCGTCGCGACCGCGGTGTGGACGGTGGGCGACCTGTGGCACGGCGCGGCCGGCGCGGGCCTCGCCTACGACCTGGCCCCACCGGGTGCGATCGGCGCCTACCAGGGCGCGGACGGCCTGGTCGCCGGGCTGGCCCAGGCGCTCGGCCGGGGCCTGCTCACGCTGCTGGTGCTCGGCGGCGGTCCGGTCGGCTGGCTGGTGCTCGGCGGGATCTTCGCCGCCGCCGGGCTGACCGCCCCGGCGCTGACCCGCCGCGCGGTGGCGAGCCGGGCCGCGCCCGCGAGGCGACCCGCCGGCGTGCCCGGCTGAGCGCGGTGTAGCAGCATGGCGGGATGACCGACCGGCAGAGCATCACGATCCGCCCGGGTGGACCCGGCGACGCCCCCACGCTGCTGCGGCTGCTCGACAGCGCCACCGCCTGGCTGACGGAACTCGGGCGTACCGACCAGTGGGGCAGCGAGCCGGCGTCGATCGACCCGCGTCGCATCGCCCAGGCCGACGCGTGGGCCGCCGGGGACGGGCTGTACCTCGCCGAGATCGACGCGACTGTGGTGGGCGCGCTCGTGGTGGGTGCGGCCACCGAGTATGTGCCGCCGGCCACCGGGCCTGAGCTGTACGTGAACCTGCTGGTCACCGACCGGGCGTACGCGGGGCGCGGGGTCGGGGCGCGGTTGCTGGAGTACGCGGCGGAGCTGGCCCGCGAGCGCGGTGTCGGCCTGCTGCGGGTGGACTGCTTCCGCAGCCCCGACCGGGCGCTCGTGCGGTTCTACGAGAGCTGCGGGTTCACCGCCACCGAACCGTTCACCGTGGAGCGGCCGGGCCGCCCGACGTGGACCGGGCAGGTGCTGGAGCGCCGGGTCGGCTGAGTCAGCCGATCTCCTCGTCCACGAAGCACCAACGCCACGACTCCCCTGGCTGGACCGACCGCATCACCGGGTGCCCGCTCGACTCGAAGTGCTTCGTGGCGTGCTGGTACGGCGACGAGTCGCAGCAGCCCACGTGCCCGCAGGTCAGGCAGGCGCGCAGGTGCACCCAGTCCGGGTTGCCGATCGCCACGCAGTCGGGGCACTCGGTGGTGGTGCCGGGTTCGGCCGTACCGGCCTCGGCCAGGTGTTCGCAACTCATTCGACGACCTCCTGTCGCAGCAGGGACTCCTCCAGATCCAGGTCACGATAGGCGCGGGTGAGCACCTCCTCCGGGATCCGGCCGGAGTCGCGGGCAGCCCGGAACACCTCCCGCTCGGCGTCGATCATCTCCTGCCGCAGCCGCGCGTACGCCTGGGAGGGGGTTTCCCGTTCCGTGCCGCCGAGCCGTTCCCAGGCCAGGTTGGCGCGGGAGGTGGTCAGCCCGCGCAGGCGTTCCACCACCGCCTCCGGTGCGCCGGCGGCCAGCTCGTCGAGGCGTTCCCGGGCGGCCCGGCTGGCCCGTTGCTGCACCCCGGCGGCGGACAGCGCGTCCTGCACCGGGTCGTCCGGGGGCAGCCGCAGCCGCCGCGCCAGCCAGGGCAGCGTGGCGCCCTGGCCGACCAGCGTCGCGACGATCACCGCGAAGGCCAGCCAGATGAGCAGTCCGCGCGGGTACGGCGTGTCGCCGGCGAGCGTGAGCGGCAGGCCCAGCGCGGCTGCCAGCGTCACCACGCCCCGCATGCCGGCCCAGCCGATGACGACCGGGAACCGCACCGGCGGCGCCGGGTCACGCCTGCGGATCCGGGGCACGAGCCGGGCCAGGTAGGTGGCCGGGAACACCCAGACGAACCGGGCCAGGAAGACGGCGGCCAGCACCGCCGCGGTGATCGCCACCAGCGAGCCGAACGGCTCGTCGAGGTCACGGACCACCTCCGGCAGTTGCAGGCCGACCAGCAGGAACACCAGTCCTTCGAGGAGGAACCGGATCAGCCGCCAGAACGCGGTCACCTGGAGCCGGGAGGCGGCCGACAGCAGCGTGGGCAGCTTGTGCCCGATGCCGAGGCCGGTCACCACCACCGCGACCACCCCGGAGGCGTGGATCTCCTCGGCGGCGAAGACCACGGCGAACGGCACGATCAGCGACAGCGCGTTGTCCAGCACCGGGTCGGTGATGCGCCTGTGCAGGTAGCCGAAGACCACCACGCCGAGCAGGCCGACCAGGATGCCGCCGCCCGCCGCGACGACCACCTCCCGGGCCACGTCGCCGACGCCGACCCCGCCGGTGGTGGCGGTCGCGGCGACGATCGCCACCCGCAGCAGCACCAGCGCGGTGGCGTCGTTCACCAGGCTCTCGCCCTCCAGGATGGTGACGACCCGGCGGGGCAGGCCGACCCGGCGGGCCACCGCGGTGGCGGCGACCGCGTCCGGCGGCGCCACCACCGCGCCGAGCGCCAGGCAGATCGCGTACGGCAGGTGGGGCAGGAACCAGTGCACGACGGTGCCCACCACGAAGGCGGTGAAGACGACCAGCCCGACGGCGAGCAGCAGGATCGGCCGCAGGTTGAGCCGGAACGCCGGCACCGACGTCTCCAGCGCAGCCACGTAGAGCAGCGGCGGCAGGATGCCCACCAGCACCAGGTCCGGGTCCAGCCGCACGTGCGGGAAGAACGGCAGGAAGGACAACGCGAGGCCGAGCACCACCAGCAGGATCGGCGCCAGCAGGCCGAGCCGGCGGGCCAGCGCCGCGCCGAAGGTCGCGATGGCCAGGAAGACCACGACCTCGAACAGAGCATCCACGACCGTCGAGCCTATGCGGCGGCGGGCCGTTGTGGGATCAGGCGGCGGAGCGCAGCTTCGGCAGCACCTCGGCGCCGAACGTGTCGATGAACGCGCGCTGCTCCTGCCCGACGTGGTGCAGCGCGATCTGGTCGAAGCCCAGCGCCACGTACTCCTCCAGCCAGCCGATGTGCCGGCCCAGGTCGGCGGAGACGTTCACGGTCTCGGCGACCTTTGACATCGGCACGTCGGCGCTCGCCACGTCGAAGTGCTCGGGGGTCTCCAGGTCCCAGCAGACCGGCGGGGCGAACACGTTGCTGCGCCACTGCTCGTACGCGATCGCCTCGGCCTCGGCCTGCTCGGGCGCCCAGCTCACGTGCACCTGGAGGTGCAGCGGGCCGCGCCCGCCCGCGTCCCGGTAGGCGTCGATCATCTGCCGCAGGTGCTCGACCGGCGCGTTGACGGTGATCAGCCCGTCCGCCCACTCGGCGCACCAGCGCGCGGTGGCGACGCTGACGGCGGCGCCGACCAGCGCGGGCGGCTCCTCCGGCCGGGTCCAGAGCCTCGCCCGGTCCACGGTGACGAGCCCGTCGTGGCTGACCTCCTCGCCGGCCAGCAGCGCCCGGATCACGTCGACGCACTCGCGCAGCCGTGCGGAGCGCACGTCCTTGCGCGGCCAGACCTCGCCGGTGATGTGCTCGTTTGCCGCCTCGCCGGTGCCCAGGGCGGCCCAGAACCGGCCCGGGTACATGGCGCCGAGCGTGCCGATGGCCTGCGCGATGATCGCCGGGTGGTAGCGCTGGCCGGGCGCGTTCACCACGCCGAAGGACAGGTTCGTGGCCTGGAGCGCGGACCCGAGCCACGACCAGGCGAACCCGGACTGCCCCTGCCGTTCGCTCCACGGCGAGAAGTGGTCGGAGCACATGGCCGCGTCGAAGCCGGCGCGCTCGGCGTGGATCACCGCCTCCAGCAGCCGGGCGGGGTGGATCTGCTCGTGGGATGCGTGGAAGCCGAACGCCGTCATGGTCGCCACTCCTACCCACCCCGGTCCGGATGTAAGCAGGGGCCCCTTCTTAACGCCTCCGGTAGAGGAAGGGGCCCCTGTTAACACCTCACTCGGAGTGCGCGCCGGCCCCCGCGCCGGCCTGGCCCTCGCCGATCCACACGGTCTTGGTGTTGCAGAACTCGCGCATGCCGGCGGCGGACAGCTCGCGGCCGTACCCGGAGTTCTTCACGCCGCCGAACGGCAACTCCGGGTAGGACGTGGTCATGCCGTTGATGAACACGTTCCCGGCGTCCAGGTCGACGGCGAAGCGCTCCTGCTCGGCCGGGTCGTTGGTCCAGGCGTTGGAGCCGAGGCCGAAGCTGGTGCCGTTGGCGACCTCGATCGCCTCGTCGTACGAGCCGACCCGGTAGAGCCCGGCGACCGGCCCGAACACCTCCTCGCTCCACATCCGCATCTCCGGGCGCAGGTCGGTGACCACAGTCGGCGGGTAGTACCAGCCGTCCCCGGCCGGCTTCTCGCCGCCGCAGAGCACCGTCGCGCCCTGGTCCACCGCGTCGGTGACCTGGGCGTGCACCTCGTCGCGACCGCGCTCACTGGCGAGCGGGCCGACGTCGGTGCCGTCGTCCATCGGGTCGCCGACGCGCAGCGCCGCCATCCGGGCGGCGAACTTCTCGGCGAACGCGTCGAAGACGTCGGTGTGCACGATGAACCGCTTCGCGGCGATGCAGGACTGCCCGTTGTTCTGGCAGCGGGCGGTGGTGGCGACCTCGGCGGCGGTGTCCAGGTCGGCCGAGGGCATCACCACGAACGGGTCGCTGCCGCCCAGCTCCAGCACCGTCTTCTTGATCTCCCGGCCGGCGATCTGGGCGATGGACCGGCCCGCCGGCTCGCTGCCGGTGAGCGTGGCGGCGCGCACGCGGGGGTCGCGCAGGATCCGGTCGACCGCGTCGGAGCCGACCAGCAGCGTGGTGAACGCGCCCTCGGGGAACCCGGCCCGGCGGAACAGATCCTCCAGGTAGAGCGCGGTCTGCGGCACGTTCGAGGCGTGCTTGAGCAGGCCGGTGTTGCCCGCCATCAGGGCCGGGGCGGCGAACCGCATCACCTGCCACAGCGGGAAGTTCCACGGCATCACCGCCAGCACCGGGCCGATCGGCTGGTAGCGCACGTACGCCCGCTTGGCCTTGACCGCGGCGGCGTCGGCGGGCTCGTCGGCGAGCATCCGCGGCGCGTTGCCGGCGTAGAAGCGGCAGGCGGTGGCGCACTTCGTGACCTCGGCCTTCGCCGCCGCGTACGTCTTGCCCATCTCGGTGGTCATCAACCGGGCCGTCTCGTCGCGCTCGGCGTCGAGCAGGTCGGCGGCGGCGAGGAGCCAGCGGGCCCGCTGCGCGATTGTGGTGTCCCGCAACTGCCGGAAGGCGAGGTCAGCCCGCTCGATCGCGGCGTCGATCTGCTCGTCCGACATCGCCTCGTACGTCTTGAGCACCTGTCCGGTGGCGGGATTGGTGGTGGCGATGGGCATCTCGTACTCCTGTCACTCGAACAGCGAGTGCCGCACGCCCGGCTCCTCCCGGCGGCGCGCGGCGCGGCGGCGCTGGATCACGACCAGGTCGACCACCGCCACCACGGCGAGCAGCGCGCAGACGACACCCAGCCAGGCGATGTCGGCGGCGAACGCGAGCACCGCGAAGACGGTCATCACGACCAGACCGAACGTGGCGAGCGCGAGCCGCAGGTTCAGAGCGCTGTTCGCGTGGCCGACCGTGCCACGGGCGCGACGGGGCTGTGATCGGGTCATTCCTGTCGCCTACCCCGGCTCGGGCGGGGATAACCGGCGGGCGGGGGAACGCCGGTGATCCGGGACACCCGGCGGGTGGCCGCCGGATGCGCCCGGTGGACGGGTGCGTTACATCGGTCTGCCGGTTCCGGCGGAGATCCCGCGGGCCGGTGGAGAGGATGGCATGACCACGACTCAGGCCGTACCCGTGACCGTCGCCGTGTCCCGGCGCGCTGACCCGGCGCGTACCCACGAGGTGGTGGCGTGGATGCGGGCCGGGACGGCGCTGGCGGAGGGCTTCCCGGGCTTCCTCGGCGCCGGTTTCGTCCGCAGCGCCCCCGGCTCGGGCGAGTGGCACGTGATGTACCGGTTCGCCGACGCGGACACGCTGCGCGACTGGGAGGAGTCGCCGCAGCGGCGCTGGTGGCTCAGCTCCGCGCAGGGCATCGTCGAGCACACGCGGGTGGAGCGGCGGACCGGCATCGAGGGGTGGTTCGCCCCGCCGGTGGACCACGTGGTCGAGACGTTCGGCGGGCCGGAGCCGGCCGCGCCGCCGCGCTGGAAGCAGGCCGTCACGATCTGGCTGGCGTTCTTCCCGCTCAGCCTGGCCGCCACGCTGCTGACCACGAGGTTCCTGTCCGGCGTGCCGCTGGCCGGCCGGACGCTGCTCATGACGCTCGTGCTCACGCCGCTGATGACCTACCTGGTGCTGCCCCGGATCACCCGGGTGCTGCACCGGTGGCTGCACGGCCGGTCGGCGCCCACACGGCAGATGTGAACGACAGTCGTCGATGCCCGATAGTCGACAGAACCGCCGCCGGGACCCCGCCGGGGCATAGGGTCGACGCGCCCGTTGCCGCCGCCGGACGGGGGACCGATGAGACGCTGGATCGCCGCGCTGGCCTGCCTGGCGGCGCTCGTCGCGCTCGCCTGTGACGGCGCCGGCGAGGCGTCGCCCCGGCCCTCCGGCACGCCCCGCCCCGGCGAGCCCCGGGTGCTGACCGCGCTCGGCGACTCGGTGACCACCGGCTACGGCTCCTGCCTGGTGCTGGTGAGCTGCGAACGCAACTCCTGGTCGACCGGGGACGGCCTGCGGGTGGAGAGCGTCTACCGGCGGCTGCGCGCCGACGTGCCGGGGCTGCGGGCGTACAACCGGGCGGCGCCCGGGGCTCGCGCGACGGCGCTGAGCGGCCAGGCCCGGTCGGCGGTACGCGACAAGGCCGACCTGGTCACCGTGCTGATCGGGGCGAACGACGCCTGCCGGGGCGACGTCGACGACATGACTGCGGTGGCGACCTTCCGCGACCAGGTGGACGCGGCGCTGGCGGTGCTGCGCGAGGGCCGGCCGAAGGCCCGGGTGCTGGTGACGAGCATCCCGGACCTGTACCGGCTCTGGCAGATCGGGCACACCGAGCCCCGCGCGGTGCGGGCCTGGTCGCGGGGCGTCTGCCCGGCGCTGCTGGCCGACGCCACGTCGAGCGCGCCCGCCGCGGCGGCCCGCCGGGCCCGCGTCAGGGACCGGATCGAGGCGTACGACGGGCAACTCCGTGCCGCCTGCCGGGCGTACGGTTCGCGCTGCCGCTTCGACGGCGGCGCGGTGCACCGCCACCGCTTCACGCTGGAGCAGGTGAACGTGCTGGACTGGTTCCACCCGAACGCGGCCGGGCAGGACCGGCTGGCGGAGGTGGCCTGGAACGCCTCCGGCTGGGCGAGCTGACCGGCCGGCACCGGCCGCCCGGGGCGGGTCGGCCGGCGCGCGGCGGGTCAGGGCCGGCGCGGGCCGGGTAGCTGCTGGTGGCCGGCGGCGCGGTAGAGGGCGCGCGTGCGGTCGGCCAGCTCCTTCGTCGCCGACGAGTTGGCCCAGGTGCCGAGCACGATGGCGGCGCCGGGCACGATCTTGGCGAACATCCGCTTGGCGGCGCGTACCCCGGCCATCCGGGCCAGCCGGACGCCGAGCTGGAGCATCACCCGGCCCAGCGCCCGGTCACCGGCGGCGCCGAACAGCGCGCCGGCCCGTTCCCGGCCGGCGGCCACGCCGAGCGCCAGGCGGGCGGCCTGGGCGGCCTTGTGCACCCGCTGGAGCACCAGCAGGTCGGTGGCCCGCTCGGGGTCCGTCGGGTCGGCGCCGTAGGCGGCCGCGACGTGCAGCACCAGCCGGGCCTGGGTCCAGGCCAGCACGCCCACGTCGATCACCGCGCCGGGCAGCCCGGCCGCGCCGGACACCGCGCCGGAGAGCCGGGCGTGGTTGACGAACTTGCGTACCGCCTGGTCGGCGAGCTGCTCCGGTGGCGTGTCGGGCCGAAGCGCCCGCTCCCGGGCGGCCCACTGCGCGGCCTCCGGGCCGAGCCGGCGTACCGCTTCCAGGGCCAGGTGCTCCGGCGCGTACTGCGGGTCCGCCCGCATCCGGTCCCACAGCTTGGCCGGTGGCGCCTCGGGCGCCTCCACCGGCGGGACGGGGGCGGTGGGGACGGCGTTGGGCTCCCCGTCGACGGGGGCGGGGTCGGTCACGAAGGGCTCCGGAGGGCTCGTGCGGCGGGGGGCGACGCGGGTCAGCGCCGGCGCGACTGGAGCCGGGTCGCGATCTGCCGAAGCCGGGCCTGGTTCTCCGGCTTGGACATCTCACGCCGGCCGCGCTCGACCAGCTGCTGGCCCCGCGGCGACCGCAGGAAGGCGGTGATCCGTTGCATCAGTGACATGAGGGTCCTCCCGTCCCGCGGTCCCCTTCATGTGTACCTGGGACCGGCAAGCCCTCTGATACCCGAATCGCCCCTTCGGCAACCCCCGTCCGGGTCAGCCCAGGATCTCGGCCACCACCTCGCCGGCCCGCCACTCGTGCTGGGCGTACGCGTCCGGGAACGCCGAGATCTGCACCGCCTGCGCGGCCACCGAGAGCGGCAGGTTCTGCCAGCCGGGGATCTCCGCCAGCGCGGACAGGAACGCCTTCGTCGCGTACTCGGGGTCCATCAGCTGCTCGACGGTGCCCCAGCCGCTGCTCGGGCGCTGCTGGAACAGCCCGACCGAGTCGTGGTCCCAGCCGATCGCCTGGTGCGGGTAGCTCTGCGACTCGGGCAGCACGCCGCTGGCGTAGTTGAGCAGGGTGCTCTCCTGCATGGCGGTCGCCACCGCGATGACCAGGGCCCGGCGCGGCATGCCCATCTTCTGGCCGGCCTGCACGATCTTCTTGGCGTTGTTCATCTGGGTGCGGTCGAGGCCGGCAACCGGGACGATCTGCCGGACCGTCTTCTTCGGCTTGGGCTTGGCGGTCGCCTTCGGGCTCGCCGTAGCGGACGGGGAGGCGCTGGGGGTGGCCGGGGCGGTGCTCGGGCGGGCCATGGCCCGGGAGGCCGGGTCGACCGCCGCGCGCTCGGCGACCTCCGCCGAGGGCGCCGGGCTCGCGGCGCGCTCCGGGGCGCCGAAGCCGGCCTGGCTGACGCCGACCAGGCCGAGGCAGCAGGCCGCGCCAGTGGCGACCGCGAGCTTCGTCCGGCCGGGCCGGGGGTTCGTCGGTGCCCAGAAGCGGGTACGTGGGAAGAGCCGTCGGAGCGTCGCCGACCGGTTGGTGGAGGAGGTATCGTCCGAACGGTCAGCCGGGCGGCCGGAGCCGAACGGGTCGTCGAGGTTGCCGTCGTTACGCATCCGACGAGGCTAGGCAGGGCAAACCGGGATCACCCAGGCCGATTGAGTGGCCCTCGCCACACTTTGGCCAGCATAAAGCGGACATGTCGCCCCGGCGTCGGTCGGCCGGTGACGGACCTCGGCAACCGGGCCAATCACCCGGGCGACAGTGGGCATACCGGGCCGGGCACTAACGTCGCAGACCTCCCGGTCCCGGCTGATGATCGACTAACTCGTCCGTTCGGACGATCCGGATATCGGTCGCCGGACCGGGGCGTAGCCGAATCGTGATCATCATCCGGGCATCGGACGTGGCCGTAACGGAATGGACCACGCACCCCGGTACGTTGGCCGAACCGGGGAGGCCGCACGGTCGGCACTCCCCCGTACGCGTCGACAGGGAGGACCCACCGGTGCTCGATCCACACGAGCTCTACGAACTCACCGACGAGCTGCCCGAGCTCGGCCAGCCGGTGCTGATCCAGGCGCTCACCGGCTTCGTCGACGCCGGCAACGCCACCCGGCTCGCCCGGGAACAGCTGCTCACCTCGCTCGACGCCCGGGTGATCGCCCGTTTCGACGTCGACCAGGTCTTCGACTACCGCTCCCGCCGCCCGGTGATGACGTTCGTCGAGGACCACTGGGAGTCCTACGACGCCCCGGCGCTGGAGCTGCACCTGCTGCACGACGACGACGAGACCCCGTTCCTGCTGCTCACCGGCCCCGAGCCGGATCTGCAGTGGGAGCGTTTCGTCGCCTCCGTCGCCGGGCTCAGCGCCCGCCTCGACGTCCGGCTCACCGTCGGGCTCAACTCGATCCCGATGGCGGTGCCGCACACCCGGCCCAGCGGCGTCACCGCGCACGCCACCCGCAAGGAGCTGATCGCCGGGCACGAGCCGTGGCTGCAGAAGGTGCAGGTACCGGCCAGCGTCGGTCACCTGCTGGAGTACCGCCTCGGCGAGCGGGGTCGCGACGCCCTCGGCTTCGCCGCCCACGTGCCGCACTACGTGGCCCAGGCCGAGTATCCGGCCGCCGCCGAGGCGCTGCTGTCCGCCGTGTCCCGCAGCACCGGACTGCTCCTGCCCGTCGAGGATCTGCGGACCGCCGCCGAGGCGGTCCGGGTCGAGATCGACCGTCAGGTCACCCAGACCGAGGAGGCGGCGACGCTGGTCCAGGCGCTGGAGGAGCAGTACGACGCGTTCGCGCGCGGCCGGGGCGAGAAGAACCTGCTGGCCGGCGAGACCGGGCCGCTGCCCACCGCCGACGAGCTCGGTGCCGAGCTGGAACGGTTCCTGGCCGAGCAGACCCGCCCGGGCGACACCCCGGAGCGCTAGCGGACCGCCGCCCGTCCCGGGGCGGGCCGCTCGGCGGGCCGGGCGGCGGCGTCCCCGGGGATGCGGCAGGGTGGAGACATGCGCCTGGCGACCTGGAACGTCAACTCGGTGAAGGCCCGCCTGCCCCGGCTGCTCGACTGGCTGGCCACCACGAAACCCGACGTCGTGTGCCTGCAGGAGACCAAGTGCCCCGACGGGGCGTTTCCGGTCGCCGAGGTGGGCGAGCTGGGCTACGAGGTGGCCAGCCACAGCGACGGGCGGTGGAACGGCGTCGCCGTGCTGTCCCGGGTCGGGCTGGCCGACGTGACAGTCGGCTTCCCGGGCGAACCCGGGTTCCCCGAGCCCGAGGCCCGCGCCATCTCGGCCACCTGCGACGGGCTGCGGGTCTGGTCGGTGTACGTGCCGAACGGCCGCGCGCCGGACGACCCGCACTACGCGTACAAGCTGGCCTGGTTCGCGGCGCTGCGCGACGCGCTCGAACCGGAGGTGGCCGGACCACTGCCGGTGGCCGTCTGCGGTGACTTCAACGTCGCGCCCACCGACGCCGACGTCTGGGACCCGGCGCTGTTCGTCACCTCCACCCACGTCACCCCGGCCGAGCGGGCCGCCCTGGCCGCGCTGCGCGACCTGGGGCTTCAGGACGTGGTGCCGACACCGATGAAGGGGCCGCACCCGTTCACCTACTGGGACTACCGGGCCGGGATGTTCCACCAGAACAAGGGCATGCGGATCGACCTGGTGTACGCCAGCGCGCCGTTCGCCCGCGCGGTCCGCTCCGCGTACGTGGACCGGGAGGCCCGCAAGGGCAAGGGCCCCTCCGACCACGCCCCGGTCGTGGTCGACGCCGACCTGGCACCGGCCGTCGAGACGTTCTGAGCCCGACGCTGGTTAGGGTGGACACATGGCTGTCGTGAAGATCAACGCGATCGACGTCCCGCCCGGTGCCGGCGAGGAGCTGGAGAAGCGGTTCGCGGCCCGGGCCGGCGCGGTGGAGAACTCCCCCGGCTTCCTCGGCTTCGAGCTGCTGCGCCCGGTCGCCGGTGACACCCGCTACTTCGTCTACACCCGCTGGGAGAGCGAGGAGGCGTACCAGGCGTGGGCGCAGGGCCCTTCCCGGGCCGCGCACGCCGAGGGCGGCGAACCCCGCAAGCCCGTCGCCACCGGCGCCACCCTGCTGGAGTTCGAGGTGGTCCAGCAGGTCCCCGCCAAACCCTGACCCACCCCCTCCCACCTTCCCCGCCCCGTTGGAGATCTTGGAAGATTTGGGCCCTCACAGGGGCCGTTTCCTTCCAAGATCTCCCACGGCCCTGGCGCTCCGGATCTCCGCTCGGCGATCATGAGGTTGGCGAACGGGCAACCTGCGCCGCCAACCTCATGATCGACACGGCCGGGACGTGCCGGGCGGGAGCGGTCAGCGGGTGAGGGACGCGAAGACGATCACGTTGTCCTGGTAGCCGGTCCGGCCGCCGACCCACTCGCCGCCGCACGTGATCAGGCGCAGCTCGGCCGGGCCCGAGTCGCCGTAGACCCGGGCGGCGGGCAGGTTGGCCTTGTCGAAGTACTCGACGCTGTCCACCGTGAAGGTCACCACGCTGCGGTCCGCGCGGGTCACCTGGATCCGGGCGCCCGGCTTGAGCGAGCGCAGCCGGTAGAAGACGGCCGGGCCGCTCTTGGTGTCGACGTGGCCCACGATGATCGCCCGGCCCGGGTCGCCGGGCACCGCTCCCCTGTCGTACCAGCCGGTCTGGTCGTGCTCGGTCAGCGGCGGCACCGCCACCGAGCCGTCCTTCGCCTGCCCGACCGGGGTGACCGGCGCGTTGACCTTGATGGCCGGCACCGCCAGGCGTACCGGCCGGCTCGCCGGCTTGCGGACCGGGGCGGCGGCACTCACCGCGGGCGCGGCGACGCTCGATTCTCCTGACTCGGTGGACGCGTCGGCGAAGTCGAACGGCCCGGCCGTGCGGCCCAGGCCGGCCCCGGTGGCGAACACGCCGACCAGCACCAGCACCACCGCGAGGGGCTTCGACCAGGAGCCCCGGCCTCGGTCCCGTCCGCCTGGCGACGCCGGTGGCGGTTCGACAGGCGGCGGCCCGGCGGGGCGTGGGCGCAGGGCCGGCGGCCCAGCCGGTGGCGGGCTCCACGGTCGCGACGCGGCGGGCGGCGGCATCCACGCCCGCGCCCCGGAGACCGGCACGGCCGGCGATCCGGTGCCGGCGGTCGGTCCGCTCCGGCCGGCCGGGCGAGACGAGCCCGTGAAGGTGTCCGCTCCGTCTTGGTGCGGCGAGCCGGCCCGGCGCGCGGCAGCCGAGGGCGCGGCGGCCGAAGGCGCGACGGCCGAGGGCGCGGCGGCCGGGTCGGCCCTGGAGAACCGGGCCGCCTCGGTGGGCGGTGCGGCGGGCGGGCCATTCCGGGACGGGCGGGCCGCGTCCGTGGGTGGCGCGGCGGGCGGGGGCAGGGCGAGGAACGGCCAGCCGGAGCGCCGGGATCCGGCGGGCGGCGGCGGGACGAAGTGCTCGGCCATGACCGGCCTCAGCGTCCGGCGGCGCCGCGGGCCTGCCGGCGGGACGCGGCCACGCCGAGCCCGGCGCCGACCACAGTCACCGCCAGCCCGACGGGCACCAGCAGGCCGCCGAGTCCGGGGCCGGCGGTGCCGCCGAAACCGGTCGCCGGACCACGGCTGGGCAGGTGACTCGGCTGGGGCGGCTGCCGGGTGGGCTGCCCCTGCTTCACCACCTGGAGCATGGTGGAGGCGGTCTCCCCGCCCGGGCATTCCAGCTTGACCCGGTAGTTGCCGGGCCGGGTGCGCTCGTGCACCATCGGCGTGGCGGTGAGCAGGCCGCGCTGCGGCTGCACCTGGATCTTGCCGAACGCGTCCGAGGTGACGATCGCCGGTACGGAGTTGTCCCGGCAGCTCGCCCGGATGCCGACCAGGTAGCCGGGCGAGACGGTGCCCGGGGTGACCTCCACGAAGATCACATCGGCCGGGGGCTGTTCCGGCACCGGCTCGGCGGCGCGCGGCGCGGCCTGGGCGGGCCCGGCGCCGGCCAGCGGGGCGGCGCACGCGGCGAGGGCGACCAGCAGCGCCTCACGTACCCTGAACGACCCCATGACCCCTCCCGGCGTACGGGATGAATCCTCTCACCCCCGGCCGCACATCACATCCGATCCGGGTCGCGTAGGCTCGGATCGCTGTGACCCTCACCGACATCGCCGCCGGCCGCATCCGTACCTTCCATCCGCGTCGCGGACGGATGAGCGAGCGGCAGCGCGACGCGCTCACCCGGCTCTGGCCCGCGTACGGCCTGGAGATCGCCGCCCTCGACGGGCCGTGCGATCCGACGGCGCTGTTCGGACGACGGGCGCCGCTGGTGCTGGAGATCGGCTCCGGCATGGGCGACGCCACCGCCGCCATGGCGGCGGCCGACCGGGACCGACACTATCTGGCGGTCGAGGTCCACACGCCGGGAATCGCCAACCTGCTCGACCTGGTCGAACGCCACGGTCTGGACAACGTGCGGGTGGCCGAGGGGGACGCGCTGGACCTGGTCCGGGCCATGCCGGAGGGCTGCCTGGACGCGGTGCACGTCTTCTTCCCCGACCCGTGGCCGAAGACCCGCCACCACAAGCGGCGGATCATCGCGCCCGCGCACGTGGCGCTGCTGCGGTCCCGGCTGGCGCCGGGCGGCACGCTGCACTGCGCGACGGACTGGGCCGAGTACGCCGAGTCGATGCGCGAGACGCTCACCGCCGACCCGGAGCTGGTCGACGTGTACGGCGGCTACGCGCCGCGCCCGGCGCACCGGCCGGTGACGAAGTTCGAACGGCGCGCGCTGACCGCCGGCCGGGAGGTCTTCGACCTGATCCACCGGCGGCGCTGAACCCGGTTGGCGCGGCGGGGCGGGATCCAGGCACGATGGGAGCCGCCATGACTCTCACCGCCGCGCTGCCGAAGACCGCCGACCCCGACACCCTCTACGACGCGTTCGCCTCCTGGGCGTCCGAGCGCGGCCTGGACCTCTATCCCCATCAGGAGGAGGCGGTCATCGAGATCGTCTCCGGCGCGAACGTGATCATGAATACGCCGACCGGCTCGGGCAAGAGCCTGGTGGCGATCGCGGCGCACTTCGCGGCGCTGGCCGACGACCGGACGACCTTCTACACCGCGCCGATCAAGGCGCTGGTCTCGGAGAAGTTCTTCGCGCTCTGCGAGGTCTTCGGCGCGGAGAACGTCGGCATGCTCACCGGCGACGCCAGCGTCAACGCGGACGCGCCGATCATCTGCTGCACCGCGGAGATCCTGGCCAACCTGGCGCTGCGCGAGGGCCGCCGCGCCGACGTCGGCCAGGTGATCATGGACGAGTTCCACTTCTACGCCGAACCGGACCGGGGCTGGGCGTGGCAGGTGCCGCTGATCGAGCTGCCGCAGGCCCAGTTCGTGCTGATGTCGGCCACGCTCGGCGACACCACCCGCTTCGTCGACGACCTGACCCGGCGCACCGGGCGGCCGACCGCCGTCGTCCGCTCGGCCGAGCGGCCGGTCCCGCTCCTCTTCTCGTACGCGACCACGCCGCTGCACGAGACGCTGGAGGAGCTGCTGGAAACCAGGCAGGCCCCGGTGTACGTCGTGCACTTCACCCAGGCCGCCGCGCTGGAACGCGCCCAGGCGCTGATGAGCGTGAACGTCTGCACCCGCGCCGAGAAGGACATGATCGCGAGTGCGATCGGCAACTTCCGGTTCACCTCCGGCTTCGGCAAGACGCTGTCCCGGCTGGTCCGGCACGGCATCGGCGTGCACCACGCCGGCATGCTCCCGAAGTACCGCCGCCTGGTGGAGACGCTCGCCCAGGCCGGCCTGCTCAAGGTCATCTGCGGTACCGACACGCTCGGCGTCGGCATCAACGTGCCGATCCGTACCGTGCTGTTCACCGGCCTCTCAAAGTACGACGGGGTGCGCACCCGGCTGCTCAAGGCGCGCGAGTTCCACCAGATCGCCGGCCGGGCCGGTCGGGCCGGATTCGACACGCTGGGCCGGGTCGTGGTGCAGGCCCCCGAGCACGTGATCGAGAACGAGAAGGCCCTCGCGAAGGCCGGCGACGACCCGAAGAAGCGCCGCAAGGTGGTGAAGAAGAAGCCGCCGGAGGGTTCGATCGGCTGGGGCGAGCCGACGTTCCAGCGCCTCGTCGAGGCCGAGCCGGAACCGCTCACCTCCAGCTTCCAGGTCAGCCACTCGATGCTGCTGAACGTGATCGGCCGCCCCGGCGACGCCTTCGCCTCGATGCGGCACCTGCTCACCGACAACCACGAGGACCCGGCCGCCCAGCGCCGGCACATCCGCCGGGCCATCGCCATCTACCGGGCGCTGCGGGCCGGCGGCGTGGTCGAGGAGCTGCCCGAGCCGGACGAGACCGGCCGCCGGGTGCGGCTCACCGTCGACCTCCAGCTCGACTTCGCGCTCAACCAGCCGCTGTCACCGCTGGCGCTGGCCACCATCGAGCTGCTCGACCGCGAGTCCCCGTCGTACGCGCTCGACGTGCTCAGCGTGATCGAGTCGATCCTGGACAACCCCCGCCAGGTGCTCTCCGCGCAGCAGTTCAAGGCCCGCGGCGAGGCGGTCGCCGCGATGAAGGCCGAGGGCATCGAGTACGAGGCCCGCCTGGAACTGCTCGACGAGGTGACCTGGCCCAAGCCGCTCGCCGAGCTGCTGGAGTCCGCGTACGAGATGTACCGGCAGGGCCACCCGTGGGTCGCAGACCACCAGCTCTCCCCCAAGTCCGTGGTCCGGGACATGTACGAGCGGGCCATGACGTTCCCCGAGTACGTCCAGTTCTACGGCCTGTCCCGCTCCGAGGGGCTGGTGCTGCGCTACCTCGCCGACGCGTACAAGACGCTGCGGCAGACCGTCCCCGAGGACGCCAAGACCGAGGAGCTGGTCGACCTCATCGAGTGGCTGGGCGAGCTGGTCCGCCAGGTCGACTCCAGCCTGATCGACGAGTGGGAGCGGCTGCGCAACCCGTCGGACGTGGCCGAGGTGGCCGCCTCGCTGGACGACCGGCCGCCGGCGGTGACGCGCAACGCGCGGGCGTTCCGGGTGCTGGTGCGCAACGCGATGTTCCGCCGCGTCGAGCTGGCCGCGCTGCGCCGCTGGGACCTGCTCGGCGAGCTGGACGCCGGGGACGGCTGGAACGCCGACGCCTGGGCCGACGCGCTGGAGCCGTACTTCGAGACGTACGACTCGATCGGGGTGGGGCCGGACGCGCGCGGGCCGGCGCTGCTGATGATCGAGCAGGGCCGCGAGAGGTGGACCGTACGGCAGATCCTGGACGACCCGGACGGCGACCACGACTGGGGCATCAGCGCCGAGATCGACCTCGCCGCCTCGGACGAGACCGGCGCGGCGGTGGTCCGGGTGACAGACGTCGGCCAGCTCTAGGACTACGCGAAAAAGGGCCGCCCGGGATGTCCGGGCGGCCCTTTTCGTTCCCTGGGCGATGTCAGACCCGTCGATTAGAATGTATGTACTAATCCAGTCGTTGACCTGGGAGGACGCCCGTGACCGCGCCCACCTCCGCCGCCCCTGTCACCCCCTATGCCACCCTCCTCGGCTTCACCCGGTACGTCGACCGCACCGGCCCCACGAAGGCCACCTTCGTCGGCGGGCTGCGCCGCCAGCGGGCCAGCCGGCACGGCTTCAACCCGCACGGCCAGTTCGTCAAGGCACTCAAGGCCGACGTCGCGTTCCACACCGGCGGCACGCATCTCGCGCAGGTCGCCGACCTGGTCAAGCCGCGCTGGCGCCCGCTCTACGAGGCGCTGGTGCCGGGCGCGACCCGCTGGTTGCACTCGCTCGGCGAGCCGGCCGGCGTCGACCTGGCGCAGACCCGTGACGCGCTGGCCATGCTGGGCGACCTGCCCGTGAAGATCAACCCGCAGTTCGGTGTGCGCTTCGCCGACGGCCGGGCCGAGGCGATCCGGCTGCACTTCGACGAGGCGCCGCCGAGCGAGGAGGCGACCCTGGCCACGCTGCACCTGATGGCCCGGCACATGGACGCGGTGCTGCCGCACGCCGAGCCGGTCCTCGTCGACGTGCGGCGCGGCGAGGCGCACCGGATGCCCGCCGACGTCAAGCCGGAGCCGATCGAGCAGTGGCTGGCCGGTGAGGCCGCCGCCTTCCGCGCCATCTGGTCCACCGCCGCCTGACCTGGCGCAGCGAACGGCCGCCCTCGCCCGAGGGCGGCCGTTCGTCGTGGCCGGAGTCCGGTGAGGACGCTTTTCCTCCACCTGGCCGGAACAGGTGGCATATGTGGGCAATCATTGGGAACAGCCCGGCATGGCTGTCGACTCCACGAACGTCCGTCGCCACCGCGACCGGACCGATCGGGGCGAACCCCTCTCACTCCGGGCGTCCTGCCACGAGCTGCGCGCGCCGATGCTGACGCTCGCCCCACCGCGTCGCCGCCGCCTGGCCGCGTCGGTCGGCGCGGCGCCGGCCGCCCCGCGTCCCTACGGCACCGACCCGGAAACGGCCGACAAGGCCGCCGACACGGTCCAGAGCAAGCTCGCCTGACCTCGCCGCGCCGCCCCGCGCGGCGGCCGCGCGGCACGAACCCGCCTGATCCGTCTCGTTCCGTCGCTCGTCAAGGAGCAGCAGTGGTCACGAACGACTCACCTGTCGCGTCTCCGCTACGGACCGCCCGCGCCCCGCGCCCGGTACGTGGCCGGCTCATCCTGCTCGGGCCCGCCTTCGTGGCGGCGGTCGCGTACGTCGATCCTGGCAACTTCGCCACCAACTCCACGGCCGGGGCCCGGTACGGATACTTGCTGGTCTGGGTGGTGGTCGCGGCGAACCTGGCCGCCATGCTGGTGCAGACGCTCACCGCCAAGCTCGGCCTGGCCACCGGGCGCAGCCTGCCCGAGCTGTGCCGGGAGCACCTGCCCCGGCCGCTCAACCGCTTCATGTGGGCGCAGGCCGAGCTGGTCGCCATGGCCACCGACCTGGCCGAGGTGATCGGCGGGGCGGTCGCGCTCTACCTGCTGTTCGGCGTACCGCTGCTGCCCGGCGGCCTGATCATCGGCACCGCCTCGTTCGCCATCCTGGCGCTGCGGGCCAGGGGCTTCCGGACGTTCGAGATCGCCATCGCCGTGCTGCTCGGCGTGATCGTGCTGGCGTTCGCGGTCAACCTGGTCAGCGCGCAGCCGGACGCCTCCGCCGCCGCGGCCGGGCTGCTGCCCCGGATGCAGGGCACCGACAGCATGCTGCTCGCCGCCGGCATCCTGGGCGCGACGGTGATGCCGCACGTCATCTACGTGCACTCGGCGCTGACCCCGAACCGCCTGCCGGCCGAGGGCGAGGCGCAGCGGCGGGTGATCGCCAAGGGCCTGCGAATGGACGTGCTCATCGCGCTGGGCATCGCCGGCGCGGTCAACCTGGCCATGCTGCTGGTGGCCGCGAGCAGCTTCCACGGCACCTCGATCCCCGGCACCGACACCCTCGAAGGCGTGCACGCCGGGCTCGCCACCGCGCTCGGCACGGCAGCGGCGGTCGGCTTCGCGGTCGCGCTGCTCCTGTCCGGCCTGGCCTCCACAAGCGTCGGCACGTACGCCGGTGAGATCATCATGCAGGGCTTCCTGCGCCGCCGGATCCCGCTGCTGGTCCGCCGGATGATCACACTGCTGCCCGCGCTGGCGGTGCTCGCGATCGGCGTCGACCCGACCCGCGCGCTGGTGCTGTCCCAGGTGGTGCTGAGCTTCGGCATCCCGTTCGCGCTGATCCCGGTCGTGCTGTTCACCCGCCGCCGGGACATGATGGGCGCCCTGGTCAACCGGCGGGCCACCACCGCCACCGCGGTGGCGATCACCGCTTTCGTGGTGGCGCTCAACGGGTTCCTGCTCTGGCAACTGGTGGCCTGAACACACCGCGCCCGTCCGGCCGGCGACGGCGGGACGGGCGCTGGTGTATCGGGGCTCAGGCGGCCAGGTGCTTCTCCAGGTCGTCCAGGATCTTGTTGGCGGCGCCCACGCCGATGCCGGTCATCCAGATCTCGTCGGAGACCACGTGCGCCTTGCCGGCCTTGACCGCGGACAGGCCCTTCCACAGCGTTCCGCCGGTGACCTTGGCCTGCTCGGCGGCGGCCTTCTCGCCGTACGCGGTCACGAACACCACGTCACCGTCGGCCTCGGCGATGCGCTCCGGGCTGACCCGGTCCATCCGCTTGTCCTCCTTGTCGGCGAGCATCTGCCGCTCGGGGCGGCCCAGGCCGGTGTCGCCGACGACGATGCCGGAGAACGAGTCCGGCCCGTACAGGCGGATCTCGGTCGGCATGAAGCGCACGATGGAGACCTTGCGGGAGGAGGCGTCGCCGAGCTTCGCGCCGAAGTCCTTCGCCCGCTTCTCGTACTCGGCCAGCAGGTCCTTGGCCTGCTGCTCCTTGCCCAGCGCCGCGCCGTCGAGGAGGAAGTTCTCCTTCCAGGTGACGCCGACCTTCTCGGTGAACACGGTCGGGGCGATCTTGGCCAGTTCGTCGTAGAACTTCTCCTGGCGGAACTTGCTGCCCAGGATCAGGTCCGGGTTGAGCGCGTTGATCGCCTCCAGGTCCGGCTCGGTGAGCACGCCGACCTCGGTGATGCCGGCGAGCTTGTCCGCGCCGAAGTAGGTGGGCCAGCTCTTCGCCTCACCGGCGGTCGCCGCGCCGACCGGGGTCACGCCCAGCGACAGCGCGGTATCGATCTTGTCGGTGTCGAGCACGACCACACGCTTCGGCTCGGCGGGGACCTTCGTGGTGCCCATGGCGTGGGTGATCTCCCGGGTCTCCCCGGTGCCGGTGCCGGCGACGGGGTCGCTCTCCCCGCATGCGGTGAGGCCGACTCCGAGAGCGAGGGCGGCGGTGAGTGCGACGGCGAGACGACGCATGAGGTTCCTTTCGGTGGTGCGGGTCGGCGCGCTCAGGCGTCGCCGACGGGGGCGCCGGCCGTGGCCGGCGTGCCGGCCGGAGCGGCCGAGGTCTGGGTGGGCGCGGTCTGGGCCGGAGCGGCGTGGGTGGACCCGGTCTGGGTGAGGGCCGGCACCACGAGCGGGGCGCCGCTGACCGGGCAGGGCACGACCACGCAGTCCAGGCCGAACACGTCGCGGACCAGGTCCGCGGTGAGGATCTCGCGCGGCTCGCCGGCGGCCACCACCGCGCCGTCACGCATGGCGATCAGGTGGTCCGCGTAGCGGGCCGCCTGGTTGAGGTCGTGCAGCACGGCCACCACGGTCCGGCCCCGCTCGGCGCGCAGCCGGTGCAGCAGGTCCAGCACCTCGACCTGGTGAGCCAGGTCGAGGAACGTGGTCGGCTCGTCCAGCAGCAGCGCGTCGGTGTCCTGGGCGAGCGTCATGGCGATCCACACCCGCTGGCGCTGCCCGCCGGAGAGCGTGTCCACCGCGCGGTCGGCCAGCGCGCTGACGTCGGCCAGCCGCATGGCCTCCTCGACCGCCAGCCCGTCCTCGGCCGACCACTGACGCCACCAGCGCTGGTAGGGCTGACGGCCCCGGCCGACCAGGTCGGCCACGGTGATCCCCTCCGGGACCAGCGGGCTCTGCGGCAGGACACCGAGCCGCCGGGCCACGTCGCGGGTGGGCAGGTCCCGGATCGCCGCGCCGTCGAGCAGCACCGCGCCGCGCCGGGGAGTGAGCAGCCGGGCCATCGTGCGCAGCAGCGTCGACTTGCCGCAGGCGTTCGGGCCGACGATCACGGTGAACGTGTCGGCCGGCAGGTCGAGGTCAAGTCCGTCCAGCACGGTGCGGCCCTCGTAGCCGACGACCAGGTCGCGGGTGGACAGCAGCGCGGTCACGACCGCCTCCCTCGGGTGCGCAGCAGCACGAAGATCAGGTACGGCCCGCCGATCGCGGCGGTCAGCACACCGGCCGGCAGTTGGGTGGGTGCCAGCAGCCGGCGGGCGCCCAGGTCGGCGAGGACCAGCAGCAACGCGCCCAGCAGCGCGGCGCAGAGCAACGGCGGGCGCTCGGCGCGGACCAGCCGGCGGGCCACCTGCGGGGCCACCAGCGCGACGAAGTCGACGGCGCCGACCTGGGCGGTCACCATGGCGGCAGCCAGTACGCCGGTGCCGGCCAGCCCCATGCGCCGGGCCACCGGCCGCAGGCCGATCCCCCGCGCGGTGTCGTCGTCGAGCGCGCTGCTGCGCAGCGCCCACCCGGCCCAGAGCAGCACCGGCAGCAGCACGGCGAGCGTGCCGGCGATCCAGGCCGCCTCGCTCCACCCCTTGCCGGCGAGCGTGCCGATCAGCCAGATCTGCGCGCGCAGCCCGTCGATCGGGTCGGCGGTGAGCATGACCACCTCGATCAGCGCCCGGAACGCGAACGCCACAGCCACACCCGCCAGCACGAACCGCTGAGCCGCGAGGCCGTGCCGGGCGCCGAGCGCGAACACGGCCACCGCGGCGGCCAGGCCGCCGAGCAGCGCCGCCGGCGCCACCAGCACCGCCGCCGCGCCGCTGGTCAGCGCGATCGTCGCGGCCAGCCCGGCACCCTGGGTGACACCGATGACGTCGGGGCTCGCAAGCGGGTTGCGGGCCACGCTCTGGATGAGCGTGCCGGCCACGCCGAAGGCCGCCCCGGCCACCGCCGCGAGGACCGCGCGAGGCAGTCGCAGGTCGCGCACCACGAGGTCGTACGGGGTGCCGGCGCCGGAGAGCGACCGCACCACGTCGACCGGGGCGACGTACGGCGTACCCAGGGACAGGCTGACCACCACCGCGACGCAGAGCAGCACGAACAGAACAAGCGCCACGACAAGGGGCCGCCACCGGAACGGCACCACCACCGCCCCGACCCGCAACACCCCACGCCCGGGGCCGCCACGCCCACTCCGCTGATCTTGCACTTTGGGCCCCCGAGATGCCGGGATCACCCTTTTCGCCGGGGCAGCAAGTGCAAGATCGCCGGAGCCCGGAGCGGGGGAGGGGGCGGGGTGGTGGGTGGTCATGTGGTCACCGTCTTGGCTCGGTGGACCAGGAAGGCCAGGAGCGGGGCGCCGAGCAGGGCAGTGATGATGCCGGCGGGGATCTCGCCGGGCGGGGAGACGAGACGGCCGGCCACATCGGCAGCGAGCAGCAGCGCGGGACCGAGCAGCGCGGCGACCAGGAGCGTCCACCGCTGGTCCGCGCCGACCAGTGCCCGGGCCAGGTGCGGCACCGCCAGCCCGACGAACGCGATCGGCCCGGCGGCGGCCACCGCCGCGCCGGTGAGCAGCACGCCACCGGCCCCGGCGGCGAGCCGGACCAGGGCGACCCGGTGCCCGAGCCCCCGGGCCACGTCGTCGCCGAGCGCGAGCGCGTCCAGGCCGCGGGCGGCGAGCGCGGCCAGCAGCACCCCGGCCACCACGAACGGCAGCACCTGCCCGGCGACGGCGACGCCCCGGCCGGTCAGCCCGCCGACCACCCAGAAGCGGTACTCCTCGAACGTGCGGGCGTCGATGGTGAGCAGCGCGTACACCATGGCGCCGAGACCGGCGTCGAGCGCGGCGCCGACCAGCGCGAGGGTGACCGGGCTGGCGCCCTCGCGGGTGCGGTTGGCGATGGCGAACACGAGCAGCCCGGCGAGCAGCGCGCCGGCGATGCCGAACCAGACGTACCCGGCGAGCGTGCCCACACCGAACACGGCGATGGCCAGCACCACCCCGAACGACGCCCCGGCGCTGATACCGAGGATGCGCGGCTCGGCCAGCGGGTTGCGGGTGACCGCCTGGAACAGCACGCCGGCCAGCGCCAGCGCCAGGCCGACGACGAGCCCGAGGGCGGTACGCGGCAGCCGCAGTTCCCGGACCACGACGCTGGCGTCGCCGCCGTCCGGGGCCACCAGCGCGTGCCACACCTGGTCGACGGGAAGGTGCCGGCTGCCGAGCGCCAGGCTGGCGAGCAGCGCCAGCAGGAGCAGGAGCGCCGCCGCCACGGTGACCGCGACGCGGCGGACGGTGCCGCGGCGGACGGGAGTCCCGGCCCGCGCGGGCCGGACGGCGACGGTGGTCACGAGAGAGATTCGCCTTCCGATTAGGTGCGCCTTACCTTAGCTGACCAGGTAAGGCGAACCTAAGCGGGCGCTGTCGATGGGGTTGCGCCTCCACCGGGGGGAGGCGCGATGGTGGTCGGCATGGACGGTGCGGAGCGCTACTCGATCGGTGACCTGGCCCGGCGGACCGGGCTGCCGGTGAAGACCATCCGGTTCTGGTCCGACAGCGGCATCGTGCCGCCCACCGACCGGGGACCGGCCGGCCACCGGCGCTACGACGCGGCGGCCGTGGCCCGGCTCGACCTGGTGCGGACGTTGCGCGAACTGGGTGTGGACCTGCCCACCGTGCGCCGGGTGGTGACGCGCGAGGTCACCCTGCCCGAGGTCGCCTCGGCGCACGCGGACGCGCTGACCGCGCAGATCCGCCTGCTGCGGACGCGCCGCGCGGTGCTGACCGTGATCGCCCGGCGCGGGGCCACGCCGTCCGAGGCGGACCTGCTGCACCGGCTGGCCGGCCTGGCCGCACGGGAGCGACGGCGGCTGGTCGACGAGTTCCTCGACGCGGCGTTCGGGGGCCTGAGCGAGCCGGCGTTCGGGGGCATCCGCCGGTCGCTCACGCCGGAGCTGCCGGACGATCCGGACGACGGCCAGATCGAGGCGTGGGCGGAGCTGGCCGAGCTGGCCCTGGACCCGTCCTTCCGGGCCGGGCTGCGCCGGCTGGCCGAGCAGCACGCGGCAGATCGGGCCGGCGTCGAGGGCGTACGCCGGGACGTGGTCACAGTGATCCGGGAGGAGGTGGCCCCGGCGCTCGCCGACGGCGTCGAACCGGCCTCGCCCGGGGCCGGCCCGGTCCTGGCCCGGGCGGCGAGCCGGTACGCACGGCTCTGCGACGTGCCGGACGACGCCGACCTGCGCCTCCGGATGCTGGACCGGTTGCGGACCGCGCGCGATCCCCGCCAGGAGCGGTACCTGGAACTGCTCTGCGTGGTCAACGGCTGGCCACCGCCCGAGAGCCTGGCGCCGGTGCTGGACTGGTCGATCCGGGCACTGCGCGCCCGGCAGCCCCTAGCCTGAGGGCATGCGATTCGACAGGCACACTGTGGTGCTCCTGGTCCGCCCGGACGACGCACCCGAGCTGCCACAGGACGCCCTCGACCGGATTCAGGACGCCCACCTGGCGCACCAGGCCGGGCTGGTGGAGCAGGGCGCGGTGCTCGCGGCCGGACCGTTCCTGGACGGCGACGACGGGCGGATCCGCGGTTTCGCGGTGCTGTCCGTCGACCCGCAGACGGCCCGTGAGCTGTACGCGAACGACCCGGCCGTCCGGGCGGGACGGCTGGTCGCGCGGGTGAGCAGCTGGATGGTGCCGGAGGGTCAGGTCCGCTTCGAGCAGGTGCCGGTCCCCCGCTCGATGCTGGAGGCCGCGGCCGGCGACTGAGGCGGGTCAGTCCTCCGTTGCCTGCCGGCTTCCCGGCACCACGGGCGTCGGCCACACCCCGGCGCGGGCGGCCACCGGCACCTCGACCTGGTGGTCGGACCAGACGTACGTCTCGGGCAGCAGGTCGGCGATCGGGATGGCGCGGAGCCCGTCGGGCGGGCCGAGGATCACCTTTATCGACGGGAAGTAGTCGAGCAGCACCTGACGGCAGCGCCCGCACGGCGGAATGACGCCCCGCCCCCGGTCCCCCACCGCGACGATCGCCTCCAGCTCGCCCGCGCCCTGGGTCGCGGCGGCGCCGAGGGCCACCACCTCGGCGCACGGGCCGCCGGTGAAGTGGTAGACGTTCACGCCGCTGAACACCCGGCCGTCGGTGCTGCGTACGGCGGCGGCGACTGTGTGGTTGTCGCTGCGGCAGCGCAGCTTCGCGACGGCGGTGGCGGCCTGCACGAGCGCCCGGTCGGTGTCCCGCATGATCATCCCCGCCCCTCGTCGGCCTCGTCCGTCGGCCTCGTCGGCGGCAACCTTATCCGGCGGGGACGGCCCGGCCGGGGAGGGCACGCCCAGCGCCGGTAACCCGGGAGCGGTCCGCCGCGCGGCTGCCTATCCTTGGCGACGACATGCAGAATCCAGCCGTACCCGCCGCCCCTGAGACCGCCCGCGACCTGCACCGCCGCCTCGCCCCCCTGATGTTCCGCGACCAGCGGCGGCTCCAGCGGCGGCTCGACGGCGTGCGCAAGCTGCGCGACCCGCAGCGGCGGGAGGCGGCGCTGGCCGAGATCGCGGCCGACGTGGCCCGGGCCGAGGCGCGGCTCCAGGCCCGCCGCGCGGCAGTGCCGGCGATCACCTATCCGCCGCAGTTGCCGGTCAGCGAGCGCAAGGACGACATCGCCGCCGCGATCCGCGACCACCAGGTGGTGATCGTGGCCGGTGAGACCGGTTCCGGGAAGACCACCCAGCTGCCCAAGATCTGCCTGGAGCTGGGGCGCGGGATCACCGGCCTGATCGGGCACACCCAGCCCCGCCGGCTGGCGGCCCGCACCGTCGCCGACCGGATCGCCGACGAGCTCGGCACCGAGCTGGGCGACGTGGTCGGCTACAAGGTGCGCTTCACCGACCAGGTGGGCGACAACAGCCTGGTCAAGCTGATGACCGACGGCATCCTGCTGGCCGAGTTGCAGACCGACCGGATGCTGCGGCAGTACGACACGCTGATCATCGACGAGGCGCACGAACGCAGCCTCAACATCGACTTCATCCTCGGCTACCTCAGGCAGCTCCTGCCCCGCCGGCCCGACCTCAAGGTCGTCATCACCTCGGCGACCATCGAGACGGACCGGTTCGCGAAGCACTTCGCCGACGCCGCGGGCGAGCCGGCGCCGGTGGTCGAGGTGTCCGGGCGTACGTACCCGGTGGAGGTCCGCTACCGGCCGCTGGTCGAGGTCACCGAGGCCGACGAGGAGGACGAGGCCGACGAGGAGAACGTCCGGGACCAGATCCAGGCCATCGGCGACGCGGTCGAGGAGCTGGCCGCCGAGGGGCCGGGCGACATCCTGGTGTTCCTCAGCGGCGAGCGGGAGATCCGGGACACCGCCGACGCGCTGGGCAAGCTGGTGCAGTCCAAGCGGTCGCTGCTCGGCACCGAGATCCTGCCGCTGTACGCCCGGCTCTCCACCGCCGAGCAGCACCGGGTCTTCGCCGCGCACTCCAACCGCCGGGTGGTGCTGGCCACGAACGTCGCGGAGACCTCGCTGACGGTGCCCGGCATCAAGTACGTGGTGGATCCGGGCACCGCGCGGATCTCCCGCTACTCCAGCCGGCTCAAGGTGCAGCGGCTGCCGATCGAGCCGGTCTCTCAGGCCAGCGCCAACCAGCGCAAGGGCCGCTGCGGGCGTACCTCGGACGGCATCTGCATCCGCCTCTACGACGAGCAGGACTTCACCTCCCGCCCCGAGTTCACCGACCCGGAGATCCTGCGCACCAACCTGGCCTCGGTCATCCTCCAGATGACGTCGATCGGGCTCGGCGACGTGGCGGCGTTCCCGTTCATCGACCCGCCGGACCGGCGCAACGTCACCGACGGCGTCAACCTGCTGCACGAGCTGGGCGCGCTCGACCCGGCCGAGTCCGACCCGGCGAAGCGGCTCACCGCGCTGGGGCGGCGGCTGGCGCAGCTCCCGGTCGACCCCCGGCTGGCCCGGATGGTCCTCGAAGGCGAGCGCAACGGCTGCGCCACCGAGGTGGTGGTGATCGCCGCCGCGCTGTCCATCCAGGATCCGCGCGAACGCCCGGCCGACAAGCAGGCCCAGGCCGACCAGGCGCACGCCCGGTTCGCCGACAAGGAGTCCGACTTCGTCGCGTACCTGAACCTGTGGCGCTACCTGCGGGAGAAGCAGCGGGAGCTGTCGTCGGGCGCGTTCCGCCGGATGTGCAAGGCCGAATACCTCAACTACCTTCGGGTACGCGAGTGGCAGGACATCGTCAGCCAGTTGCGCCAGGTGTTGCGTACCGCCGACAAGGGTGAGGGCCGGCGCGGCGCCGGCGCGGACCTGCCGGAGGAGATCGACACCCCGAAGGTGCACCAGTCGCTGCTGCCCGGCCTGCTGTCCCACCTCGGGCTCAAGGACGCGCAGAAGCACGAGTACCTCGGCGCGCGCGGCGCGAAGTTCGTGATCTTCCCCGGCTCGGCGCTGTTCAAGAAGCCGCCGCGCTGGGTGATGGCCGCCGAGCTGGTGGAGACGTCCCGGCTCTGGGGCCGGGTGGCCGGCCGGGTCGAGCCGGAATGGGTCGAGCCGCTGGCGCAGCACCTGGTCAAGCGCAGCTACAGCGAGCCGCACTGGGAGAAGAAGCAGGCCGCGGTGATGGCCTACGAGAAGGTCACGCTGTACGGCATCCCGATCGTCACCTCCCGCAAGGTGAACTTCGGGCGGATCGACGCAGGTCTGAGCCGGGAGCTGTTCATCAGGCACGCCCTGGTCGAGGGCGACTGGCAGACCCACCACCAGTTCTGGCGGGACAACCAGAAGCTGCTGACCGAGATCGAGGAGCTGGAGAACCGGGCCCGGCGCCGCGACATCCTGGTCGACGACGAGACCATCTTCGCCTTCTACGACCAGCGCATCCCCGCCGACGTGGTCTCCGGCCGGCACTTCGACTCGTGGTGGAAGAAGACCCGCCGGGAGCGGCCCGACCTGCTCACGTTCACCCGTGAACTGCTCGTCAACGACGGCCGGGGCGGGGTGGACGAGGAGGACTTCCCCGACGAGTGGCGGGCCGACGGCGTGACGCTGCCGCTGACGTACACGTTCGACCCGACAGTGCCCACCGACGGCGTCACAGTGGACATCCCGCTGCCGCTGCTCAACCAGGTGCCGGCGGAGAGCTTCGACTGGCAGGTGCCGGGGCTGCGCGAGGAGCTGGTGATCGCGCTGATCCGGTCGCTGCCCAAGCCGGTGCGGCGCAACTTCGTGCCGGTGCCCGACTACGCCCGCGCCGCGCTCGCCGCGATCACCCCGGGCGAGGAGCCGCTGCTCGCCGCGCTGACCCGGCAGTTGCGCCGGATGACCGGCGTGACCGTACCGGCGGACGCGTGGGACCTGGGCCGGCTGCCGCCGCACCTGCGGGTCACGTTCCGGGTGCTCGGCGACGACGACAAGCCGGTCGCCGAGGGCAAGGACCTGCCGGCGCTGCAACGCGAGCTGCGCCAGGAGGTACGCCAGGTGGTGGCCGCCGCCGCGCCGGACGTGGCCCGTTCCGGGCTGACCGGGTGGTCGATCGGCACCCTGCCGCGCACCATCGAGCAGGTACGCGCCGGTTTCGCTGTGACCGCGTACCCGGCGCTGGTGGACGAGGGCGCGACGGTCGGGGTGAAGGTGTTCGACTCGGCCGCCGAGCAGGAGGCGGCGCACTGGGCGGGCACCCGGCGGCTGCTGCGGCTGACGACGCCGTCACCGGCGAAGTTCCTCCAGGGGCGGCTGAGCAACGAGGCGAAGCTGGCGCTGTCCCGCAACCCGCACGGCAGCGTGCCGGAGCTGATCGAGGACGCGGCCGGGGCGGCGATCGACAAGCTGATCGGCGACGCGGGCGGCCCGGCCTGGGACGCCGAGGGTTTCGCCGCGCTGCGCGACAGGGTGCGCGCGGACCTGGTGGACACCGTGGTCGAGGTGATGGATCGGGTACGCCGGGTGCTCGCTTCCGCGTACGCGGTGGAGCAGCGGCTCGGCGCCACCCGCAACCTCACGGTGGTGGCCGCGCTGGCGGACATCCGCAACCAGCTCACCGGCCTGGTGCACAAGGGTTTCATCACCGAGACGGGGTACGCGCGCCTGCCCGACCTGCTGCGCTACCTGACCGCGATCGAGCGCCGGCTGGACCGGCTTCCCGGCAACCCGCAGCGCGACAAGCAGCAGCAGGACCGGGTCGCCGTGGTGCAGAAGGAGTACCAGGACATGCTGGCCGCGCTGTCTCCGGCCCGGCGCCAGGAGGCGGCGGTCCGCCAGATCCGCTGGATGATCGAGGAGCTGCGGGTGAACGTCTTCGCCCAGGCCCTGGGCACCCCCTACCCGGTCTCCGAGCAACGCATCTACCGAGCCATGGACGACGCCGAGTCCCGCTGACGCCACCCGCCGCGCGCCGCCGCGCTCGTCGATCTTGCACTTGGTGCCCCCGCGCTGGGGCATTCACGCCTTTCGCCGGGGCCGAAAGTGCAAGATCGCGCGGGAGAGGGGGCCCTAGGGCCTGTGTCGAAGTCGGTCACAGCCATTCGTTGATGGCGGCGACGTGCACGGTGGCCGCGTAGCGCACGGCGAGTTTGTCGAAGCGGGTG
>NZ_JBEZMS010000018.1:79938-118196 GCF_040652815.1 Micromonospora sp. NPDC048169 | reverse complement strand
GGGGCGCGCGCCGGCGTGGGCGGGCGCCCCACCGGCCGGGCCGGGCGGCGCCCAGACGACCGCCGGACACTCACCCCGCCGCGCGGCCCGGGTCACCTGCCCGGGCCGCGCGGCGTCGGTTCACTGGAACAGGTTGGCGTTGCGCTTCTCGGTGTCGAGGTAGTCGGCCGCGGAGTCCTCCACCGCGAGCTTGATGTCGCGCAGCATCGCCTGGAGATCCTGCGAGGCGGACCGCCACCGGGACTGCCGTACCTCGTACGCCTCGCGGGCCTCGCCGTCCCAGCTCGCCACCAGCGGGGCGGCGTCGCGTTCGAGCTGACCGAGCTGGCTCTCCATTGTGGACAGCGCCCGTTGGATGTCGGCGCCGGCCTGTTGCAGGGCGGCGAAGTTGACGACCAGCACACCGTGCTCCATGAGTCGATCCTTCCGGTTGTCAGAGGGGCAGCTGGATGCCGCGGTTGGTGCCCGCCACCCGGCCGGCGGCCTCGGTGTCGGAGACGTCGTACTGCCGGCCGGCGGTGCGGATCGCGGTGGCGGTCTCGCGCAGCGCTCGCTGAAGGGTGGCCTGATCCTGTGCCCACTGCTGCTTGACCTGCGCGAACGAGCGCCCGCCGGCACCCCGCCAGGCCTGTTGCAGCACCTCCAGCTCGGCCATCAGGCCGCTGAGCATGGTCTGGAGCGACTGGTCGACCTGCTCGAACTTCGCGGCGGTCTGCTGCATCACCGCGGCTTCTGCCTGGGTCTGGGACATCCCGGACGTCACCTCGTCTCCTCGGTCGTGGCTGGCCAGCGTGTGACCACCGTGGACTCGTCGGCGGCACCCGGGGCCGGTGGAGGGGAAGCCTGGCGGCGGCGGGCACGCATCTCGACGATTTCGTCGCTGACGGTAGCCGTCCGACTCCGGTTCTGCTACCCCTGCGGGCTCCCCTGTGGACAACCGGCCCACTACGATGAGCCACGGCAGCGTCACGCGGAGGTCCGGCGAGGAGGTGCGGTGACCGCGAGCACGTCCGAGCGGCACGCGTCCGCCCCGGTCCGAAGACCACAGTGGACGACCCGTCCGGCAGCCCGACTGCGCGCCGGCCAGATCGTGGCGACCCAGGTGGCAGCGGCGGTGGTGATCGCGGCCGCCGGGCGGGGCGTGGTGCCGACGGCCGTCGCGCTGCTGTCGGCCGCGCTGCTGCTGCCGGCCGCGTGGGTGCGGGTGCGGGGCCGATGGCTGCACGAGTGGCTCGCCACCGCCGCCGCGTACCTGACCCGGCGTCGCGCCCTGCCACCGGCAGCCGATCCGGTGGCGCTGCTGGAACTGCTCCGGCCGGGTTCGGTGATCGGGGCGACGGAGGCGTCCGGCGGCGCCGCCGTGCTGCACGATGCCGCCGGCCTGACCGCGCTGCTGGAGCTGGGCGACCCGGACGACCTGCTCGGCGAGCACGCCCGCGAGCTGCCGACGCCGTTCGACCTGCTGCCCCCGGCCGGTCCGGACGCCCCCGCGATCCGGCTGCAACTGGTGTTCTCGTCGTCGCCCGCACCCGCGCCCGCGATCGCCGGCGGCCCGGCCGGGACGTCGTACCGCCAGCTCACCGACGGGCGGGTGGCCGGGCGGGCACGCGTGGTGCTGGCCGTCCAGGTGCTGCGCGCCGACGGCCGGCCGGACGAGGACCTGTTGCGTACGCTGTCCGGCACCCTGCGGCGGCTGGTCCGCCGGCTCGGCCCGCTCACCGCCCGGCCGCTGGGCGGCGACGCGGCGTTGCGGGTGATCGCCGAGCTGGCCCATCACGAGCCCGGCGCACCGGTGCGGGAGACCTGGCCACTGCTCACCGTGGGTGGCTTGACGCAGGCCACCTGGCGGTTGCGCCGGTGGCCGGATCCGCACGGCGAGGCGGCTCGCGGGCTGGTCGGGCGACTGCTCGCGCTCCCCGCCACCGCCACCACCGTCGCGCTCACCGTCGGTCCGCGCACCGGCCCGGCACCGGTCCCGGCCGAGCTGGCGGTACGGGTGGCGGCCGGGTCCGCGGCCGAGTTGTCGGCCGCGGAACGCACGCTGCGCCGGGTCACCGGGGACGTCGGTGGTGAGCTGCGCCGGCTCGACGGTGAGCACCTGGCCGGGCTGGCCGCCACGCTGCCGTTGGCGGCCTCTGCGGGGGTCAGCCCGGCGGCCGGGTCGCCTCCGCCCGCACTGGACCTGCCCTCGGCCGCCGCCGGGCTGATGGTGGGTGCCAACCGGCACGGCACCGCGCTCACGGTGCGGCTGTTCCGGCCGGCTCCGACCCGGGTGCTGCTCGTCGGCGGCGTGCCCGCGGCGCAGCTTCTCCTGCTGCGGGCGCTGGCGCTCGGCGCGCGCGTGGTGGTGCAGACCGGCCGTCCCCGGTTCTGGGAGCCGTTCGCGCGCGGCGTCGGGACGCTCGGTGGTGGCGTACCGCTGCTTCCACCGGGGCGCCCGATCGGCGGCGCCCCCGGCTCGCCGCTGCACCCGCTGCTGGTGGTGGTGGACGCCGGCCCGGTGCCGCCGGAGGCCGGTCCAGCCGCCGCCTGGCAGTCGGTCCTGGTGGTGCGCGACGAGCTGACGCCGGCCGACGCGCCCGCGTTGGCCCGCGCGGACCTGGCCGTCCTCCAGCCGCTCGACCCGGACGAGGCCGCGTTGGCGGGCGCGGCGCTGGGTCTGGGCGGCTCCGCCGAGTGGCTGACCCGGATCCGCGACGACATGGTGGCGGTGGTCAACCGGCGGGCCCTGCGCTGGGCGCTGCTCTCGCCCACACCCGTCGAGTCGCAACTCGTCGGCCGTCCGGCCCGGCACTGAGGCACCGGCCCGGCAGGCGGCGGCCCGTGCGCCCGCACGGCCCAGCAGGTCGGCAGGCCCGGCAGGCCCCGGCATGGCAGCTTCCCCTGGTGGTACGGCCGTGGCACGATCCCGGCCATGGATTTCCTGAAGGGTCTTCTGATTCGCGTGGGCTCGACGGCCGTGGCGTTCTGGCTCGCCACGCTGATCATCCCCGGCATCTCGCTCGACTCCGGCTCGACCGTCGAGACGGTGACCACGCTGGTGCTCGTCGCGGTCATCTTCGGCGTGGTGAACGCGGTGCTCCAGCCGATCATCAAGACCGTGGGGTGCGGCTTCTACCTGCTGACCCTCGGTTTGATCGCGCTCGTGGTGAACGGCCTGCTCTTCCTGCTCACCAGCTGGATCGCCGGTGAGGCCGGACTGCCGTTCCACGTGGACGGGTTCTGGCCGGAGGCGGTACTGGGCGCGCTGTTCGTCGGCATCGTCACCTGGATCCTCGGCGCGGTCCTCGACCGCGACTGACACGCCGGCCCCCGGCCGGTCACGCCGGCCGGGGCCACCAGGCCAGCAGGAGGGAATTGGCTGGCGTGCGGGCCGGGTCGCGGTACTAGCCTCGGCCGGGTGTTCACCCTGACCCGCGCGGACGGCTACGAGATCAGCACCGACCCGGACCGGCTCGACCTGGACCGGGTGCACGTCTGGCTCTCCACCGACGCGTACTGGGCGCTGGGGCGGGAGCGGGAGACGGTGGCACGCGCGTTCGCCGGCTCGATCGGCTTCGGCGTCTACCGGCCGGGTGACGGCGCTCAGGTGGCTGTCGCCCGCGTGGTCACCGACCGGGCCACGTTCGCCTGGCTCTGCGACGTGTACGTGGACCCGGCCGAGCGGGGTCGCGGGCTGGGCTCCTGGCTGGCCGGCGCGGTCCGCGACCACCTGGCCGAGCTGGGCGTACGCCGGATCCTGCTGGCCACTCTCGACGCGCACGGGGTCTACGCGAAGGTCGGCTTCCGGCCGGTCGGGACGGAGCGGTGGATGGAGCTGGATCAGCGGGTGACGCCGGTCACCGATAAGGACCAGTCGGGCGGCCCACCACTTACGGTGGAGCCGTGAACCAGCTCCGGCTCGGCTACCTGTACGGCGTCGGCGCGTACCTGATCTGGGGTTTCTTCCCGATCTACCTGAAGCTGCTGCGCCCGGCCGGGCCGGTGGAGATCCTCGCGCACCGGATCCTCTGGTCGGTGGCGTTCGTGGCGCTGCTGCTGGCCGCCACGCGGCACGTCCGCTTCCTGCGCAGGCTGGCCCGGCGGCGACGCGCGCTCGCCGGCATCGGGCTGGCCGCCGCGCTGATCGCCGTCAACTGGGGTACGTACATCTACGGCGTGAACTCCGACCGGGTGGTGGAGACGGCGCTCGGCTACTTCATCAACCCGCTGGTGTCGGTGCTGTTCGGCGTCCTGGTGCTGCGGGAACGGCTGCGCCGGGCGCAGTGGGCGGCACTGGGTGTCGGCGCGCTGGCGGTGGCGGTGCTCACCGTCGACTACGGCCGGCTGCCCTGGCTGGCGCTCACCCTGGCGTTCAGCTTCGCCGGGTACGGGCTGGTCAAGAAGCGGCTCGCGCTGCCCGCCACGGAGGGGCTGTTCGTCGAGTCGGCGGTGCTGGCGCTGCCCGCGCTGGCCTACCTGGGGTGGCTGTCGGCGCGCGGCGACTCGACGTTCGGGCACGTCTCGGCCGGGCACACCGCGCTGCTGGTGCTCGCCGGCGCCGCCACCGCGATCCCGTTGCTGCTCTTCGCCGGGGCGGCGAACCGGCTGCCGCTGTCCACTGTCGGCATGTTGCAGTACCTCGCGCCGATCCTCCAGCTCGGCTGCGGCGTGCTGATCTTCCACGAGCCGATGCCACCGGCCCGGCTGGCCGGCTTCGCCCTGGTCTGGCTCGCCCTGGTGGTCTTCACCGCCGACGCCCTGCGCCACTCCCACCGCACCCGCCAGGCCGCCCGCACCGCGTCCCCCACCCCCACCCCGTCCTGCTGATCTTGCATTTTCCGCCCCGGCAAAGCGGGCGAAAGACCCACACCCGGGGGCCGAAACCGCAAGATCGACGAGGCGGGAGAGGGCGGGCGACGGCCGAGGGTCAGCGGAGGTCGTAGGCCAGGACGGGGGAATCGGCGCCTCGGAGCAGCTCCAGGCGGACCAGCTCGCCCTTGGTGAAGCGGGTGACGCCGGAGAAGCGCAGGTCGTCGCCGGGGGCGGCGAGCCACGAGCCGATCTGCTCCGTCGCGCCGTCCGGACCGTGCGCCACCAGCCGGAACGTGTACGCCTCCCGGTGCCCGGCCCGCCTGTCGTACCCGCAGTGCATGGTGACCTCGGTGCCCCACGGCGTCTCGGTCAGCCCCACCTCGGCGTGCACCGGCACCGTCCCGGCCACCGGCCGCATGGAGGCCAGCGCCACCGGCGGCTTCGTCGGCTCGGCGGGCGACTGCACGAGCCCCACCCCGACGCCGGCCAGCACCGCGAGCGCGGCGGCGGCGAGCGCTGTCAGCGCGTACCGTCGGCGGGAGCGCGACCGCTCACGGCGCTTGCGCTCGCGCGCGGCGTCGAGCAGCGCTGGTACCCGCGACGTCTCCGGCCCGACCTCCAGGAACTGCTCCAACCCGGCCGGGTCGAGGCGGCCCAGCAGGCCGGGCAGCACGGCGATCTCGGCCACCGCCTCCCGGCACTGCGCGCAGCCGGCCAGGTGGCGCTCGTAGGCGACCCGGTCCGCCGGGGCGAGGGCGCCGAGCACGTACGCCCCGTCGTCGTGTGCGAACTCGCAGCGTGTCATCCGGTCACCCCCATCTCGGCCAGCGCCAACCGTAGTGAGCGCAGCGCGTAGTGGGTACGCGACTTCACCGTCCCCGGTGGTACGCCCAGCCGCGCCGCCGCCTCGGCCACCGAACGCCCCTGGTAGAAGCACTCGACCAGCACCTCCCGGTGGGTCGGGCTGAGCCGGTTGAGCGCCTCGGCGACGGTCCACGCCTCCACCGCGCGCTCGGTCTCGTCGACAGTCTCGGCGGTCTCGGGCAGCTCGTCCGTGTAGACCTCGCCGACCCGGGCCGAGCGTCGCCGCCAGGCGTCGATGGCCAGGTTCCGCGCGGTGGTGAACAGCCAGGCGCGTACCGAGCCGCGTCGCGGGTCCAGCGACTCGGGGTGCCGCCAGGCGCGCAGCAGCGTCTCCTGCACCAGGTCCTCGGCCCGGGGCCGATCGCCGTTGACCAGCCGCAGGGCGTGCGCGTACAGCGCGTCGGCGTGCTCGTCGTGCAGCGCGCGCAGCAGTTGGGCGTCGTGGTCGCTGATGGCGGTACCTCGCTTCCGGCAGCGGGAAACCGGGCGATGCGTTCGTCCTTCCATACGTGCCGTGACGCCGAACGGTTCATCCGCAGGTCAGGGCGGAGCTGTTCACGTCCGGTTCAGATCCGGGCCGATCCCCGCTCACCGGGCCCTGGCAGCGTCCGGCGGGTAAGCGCCCGGGCCGTCTCGCCCGGCGCCTTCCCCGACATCCGATCAGGAGGCTCCACCCCATGAGCGACCGGCCTCGCCTGCTTCCGCTGCTGGGCGGCACCCGCCACGGCAGCCGCGACGCCATGACCTGCCTGTACCGGTGCGGCAACGCGTGCGACCACCCGGTGCCGAACCCGACCGACAACCCGTACTTCGGCGACGTGGTCGGCACCGAGATCTCCCGGCGCGGCGTGGTCCGGGCCGGCGCGGTCGGCGCGCTGGTGCTCGGCTTCGGTGGCGCCGCCGCCGGCGCGCTCGCCGGCGCCACCCCGGCCGCCGCCGCTCCCGCCGCCCCGCCCGCCCCCGGCGGCGACGTGGCCGCCACCGGCGCCGGCCACCCGGGCAGCGGCGCGCTGACGTTCAAGCCGATCCCGCCGAACAAGCTCGACACCCTCGTCGTGCCGAACGGGTACGACCACTCCGTCGTGATCCGCTGGGGTGACGAGGTCGTCCCCGGCGCGCCCGCGTTCAACCTGGGCCGGCAGACCGCCGCCGCCCAGTCCAAGCAGTTCGGCTACAACAACGACTTCGTCGGCGTGCTGCCGATCGACCGTCGGCGGGCACTGCTCGTGGTCAACCACGAGTACACGAACGAGGACCTGATGTTCCCCGGCTTCACCAGCCAGAACGCGCTCACGGTGGAGCAGGTGCGGGTCGCGATGGCCGCGCACGGCATGTCCGTGGTCGAGCTGGAGCGGGTGGAGAACACCGGGCAGTGGCAGCCGGTACGGCGCGGGCGGCGCGAGTACAACCGCCGGGTCACCGCGCTGGCCACGAAGTTCGAGCTGACCGGCCCGGCCGCCGGGTCGGCGTGGCTGCGTACCGCCGCCGACCCGAAGGGCCGGACGGTCATCGGCACGCTCAACAACTGCGCCGGCGGGGTCACCCCGTGGGGCACTGTGCTCTCCGGCGAGGAGAACTTCAACCAGTACTTCGTCGGCGGCGACGGCGCGCCGGAGGAGCAGAAGCCGAAGCTGACCCGCTACGGCGTCCCGACGGACGTACGCCACCCCAGCGGCAGCCGCAAGTGGGAGCGGGCGGACGAGCGCTTCGACCTGGCCAAGCACCCCAACGAGGCGAACCGGTTCGGCTGGATCGTCGAGATCGACCCGTTCGACCCGCAGTCCAAGCCGCGCAAGCACACCGCGCTGGGCCGGTTCAAGCACGAGGGCGCCAACGTCATCGTGGCGCGCAACGGCCGGGTGGTCGCGTACATGGGCGACGACGAGCGCTTCGACTACCTCTACAAGTTCGTCTCGGACAAGAAGTTCATGCCGGGGAAGTCAGCGGTGGCCCGGCGGCACAACCTGACGCTGCTGGAGTCCGGCACGCTCTACGTCGCCAAGATCGAGGGGGACAGCCCGGCCGCCGAGATCGACGGTTCCGGCACGCTTCCGGCCGACGGCGGCTTCGGCGGCCGGGGCCGCTGGATCAAGCTGGTCAGCGGCAACCGCTCGTACGTCGAGGGCATGACCGCCCCGGACGTGCTCACCTTCACCCGGCTGGCCGGCGACAAGGTCGGCGCGACCAAGATGGACCGCCCGGAGGACGTCGAGCCGAGCCTGCTCACCGGCAAGGTGTACGTGGCGCTGACGAACAACAGCGACCGGGGCAAGGCCGGCAAGGCGCCGGCTGACGAGGCGAACCCGCGCAACAGCAACCGGCACGGCCAGATCCTGGAGCTGGTCGAGGACCGCGGCGACAACACCGCCGAGACCTTCTCCTGGTCGCTGCCGATCGTCTGCGGCGACCCGGCCGACGCCTCCACCTACTTCGCCGGGTACGACAAGACCAGGGTCTCCCCGATCTCCTGCCCGGACAACGTCGCCTTCGACGCCACCGGCAACCTGTGGATCTCCACCGACGGCAACGCGCTGGGCAGCAACGACGGCCTGTTCGCCACCGCCGTCGAGGGTCCGGAGCGCGGCCACCTGAAGCAGTTCCTCACCGTGCCGCTGGGCGCGGAGACCTGCGGCCCGTTCATCACCGGTGACAACCGCTCGGTCTTCGTCGCCGTGCAGCACCCGGGCGAGGTCACCGGCGCGTCGGTGGAGAACCCGGCCTCCACCTGGCCGGACGGCGACTTCGCCAAGCCCGGCGTGGTGGTCACCTGGCGTCTGGACGGCGGCCCGATCGGTAGCTGACCCACCCCTGGAGCGGTCCGGCGCTGGACCGCTCCGCGCGGGGCCGTCGACCCACCAGGTCGGCGGCCCCTCGTCAGTTCTCCGAGGCGATCCCGTCGGCGATGGCCCGCGCGGCGGTGAGCAGCTTGGCGCGGACCACCCGGGCCGAGGTCATCATCTCCCCGGCCGGCAGCGCGCACGCCAGCACCACCCGGCGCTCGATGTCCTTGTCCGGGGCGACGAGCACCGCGGCACACGCCACGCCCTGCCGGAACTGCCCGAGTTCCAACTGCATGCCGCGCCGGTCACCGGCGGCCAGGTCCGCCTCGAACGCCTCGACGCTGGTGAGGGTGGCGTTCGTGAACGGGCGCATGCCGTACTCGCGCAGGTAGCGGAAGCGCTGTTCGCTGGTGAGCGTGGCGAGCAGGCTCTTGCCGAGCGCGGTGGCGTGCGCGCCCTCGTCGAAACCGGGCACCAGGTCTTCCAGGTAGGGCGAGCGCGGCCCCTCGGCGGACGCGGTCACCGCCACCTGGCCGCCGACGAAACGGCCGAGGTAGTGGCTCCAGCCGGTGTCCGACGCCGCGCGACGCAGCGCCTCACCCACCGCCGGCGGCCCCCGGAACGCGGTGACCAGCTCGCGGTAGCGGTCGGCCACCTCCAACCCCACTATGTACGTCCCGTCCTCGCGCCGGATCACGTAGCCCTCGTAGGCGAGCGTGCGCACCAGGTGGTAGGTGGTGGCGACAGTCAGCTCGCAGCGCCGGGCGATCTGCTTCACGGTGAGCCCTCTCGGCGCACGGCCGACCGATTCGAGCACGCGAAGCGCGCGGGAGACGCTACGGATCAGGTCCGAAGGTTCCGCCAAGGGGTCGCGCACAACCACCTCCGCCGCCGGGGACTTACACCATATGAAAAACCGGCCGAGTGCGAAATGCCTGTTCGGATGGAGGATGCCAGAAGACCGGACACAGACGGTACGCCCACCGACACGATGAGCAGCCAAAACGCGCGGGCGTAAGGTGTGCTCGCGATGACTGAAACAGTTTCGCGAGCCACCCCTCCGACGTCCCGGCGCGCGGTCACGGTCGGCGCGGGTGCCACCCTCACCACGATCGTGTGCGTCCTGCCGGTGTTCCTGGTCGGCGGGCTCGCCGTACAGCTCGCGGACGAACTCCGCTTCAGCCCGGCCGGGCTGGGTCTCGCCGTCTCGGTCTACTTCGGCGTGAGCGCGCTCGCCTCGGTGCCCTCCGGCGCCCTGGTCGAGCGCTTCGGCCCGGCCCCGGTCGCCCGGGCCGCCGTCGTGCTCTCCGCCGCCTCGCTGCTCGCCGTGGCCGGGCTGGCCCGTTCGTACCCGGTCCTGGTGGCGCTGCTGGCCCTGAGCGCCGCCGCCAACGCCCTCGGGCAGCTCGCCAGCAACGCCGCGCTGGCCGAGCACGTGCCCGCCAGCCGGCAGGGTCTCTCGTTCGGCGTGAAGCAGGCCGCCGTACCGGCCGCCACGTTGCTGGCCGGTCTGGCGGTCCCCACTGTCGCGCTCACCGCCGGCTGGCGCTGGGCCTTCGTGGCGGCCGCCGTGGCCGCGCTGGCCGCGCTGCCGGCCGTACCCCGGGCCGGACGGGACCGGCGGGCCGGGACCGCCTCCGGTCGCCGTCCCGGCGGCAGAGGCCCGCTCGTGGTGATCGGACTGGCCGCGACGCTCGCGGCGGCCGCCGCGAACGCGCTCGGCACGTTCCTCGTCGACTCGGCTGCGGCGCGTGGGCTCTCCCCCGGTCTGGCGGGCCTGACGCTGACGCTGGGGAGCGTGGTGTGCGTGCTCGCCCGGGTGGGCTTCGGCTGGCTGGCCGACCGGCGCACCAGCGGGCACGTCGGGCTGATCGCCGGGATGCTGCTGACCGGCTCGGCCGGCCTGATCCTGCTCGCGGTGACCGGCTCGGCGCCGCTGGTCGCGGGCGTGGTGCTCGGCTTCGGGCTCGGCTGGGCATGGCCGGGGCTGATGAACTTCGCCGTGGTCCGGCTCCACCCGCAGGCGCCGGCCGCCGCCACCTCGATCACCCAGACCGGGGTGTACGCGGGCGGCTGCCTGGGTCCGCTCGGCCTGGGCGCGCTGGCCGGCGCGGCCGGCTACCCGGCGATGTGGCTGACGGCGGCTACGGCGATGCTCGTGGCCGCCGTCCTGATGCTGCTCGGCGCCCGCCTCCTACGCCCCACTGCCACCCTCGCCTGACCGCCCACGCCCTCGCGCCCGACCCGCTCGACCCGCCCCGGCTCGCCCCCTCGGCGTGGCGATCATGAAGTTGGCGGCGCGACACGCCGGGCACGCGGCAGCCAACCTCATGATCGACGAGGCCGGAGCGTGGCAGGCCAGGGCGGCGGGGTGGCCGGGTGAGGGTGGGTGGGCGCGACGGGGATCAGCTGGTGCGGTCGGCGATGTAGTCGCAGAGCGACTCCAGCGCGCGGCGGGCCGGCCCCTCGGGGAGCGGAGCCAGCCGGGCGCGTGCGTCCTCGGCGTAGCTGCGCACCGTCTCCCGGGCGCGCTTGAGCGCCGGGGACTCCCGCAGCAGTCCGAGCGCCTCGGCGTGCAACGCGTCGTCCACCAGCGGGCCGGTGGACAGGATCTCGCGCAGCCGTACGCTCGCCGCGTCCGCGTCGTCGGCGGCCAGCGCGTACAGCACCGGCAGGGTGGGCACACCCTCGCGCAGGTCGGTGCCGGGGGTCTTGCCGGACTGGACCGACTCGCTGGCGATGTCCAGCAGGTCGTCGGAGAGCTGGAACGCGACGCCGATGATCTCGCCGTACCCGGCCAGGGCCTCGATGTGCTCGGGCGACGCGCCGCCGAACATGCCGCCGAAGCGGGCCGACGTGGCGATCAGCGAGCCGGTCTTCTCGGCGATCACGTGCAGGTAGTGCGCGACCGGGTCGGTGTCGCGCGGGCCGACAGTCTCGGCGATCTGGCCGTGCACCAGCCGGGCGAACGTGCGCGCCTGCAGGCGTACCGCCTCGGGGCCCAGGTCGGCGGCGATGTCCGCGGCCCGGGCGAAGAGGTAGTCGCCGACCAGGATGGCGACCGAGTTGGTCCAGCGGGAGTTGGCGCTCGGGGCGCCACGCCGCACTGCGGCCTCGTCCATCACGTCGTCGTGGTAGAGCGTCGCCAGGTGGGTGAGCTCCATCACCACGGCGGCGGGTACGACCTGGGGTGCGTCCGGCTCGCCGAACTGGGCGCCGAGCGCCACCAGCAGCGGACGGAACCGCTTGCCGCCGGCCTCCACCAGGTGCCGGGACGCCTCTGTCACCAGCGGATCGGCGCTCGCCACGCTCTCCCGCAGGCTCGACTCGACCCGGTCGAGCACGCCCAGCACGGAGGCTTCGACGCGCGGGTCGGCGAGGTGCAGGCCGAGCGCGCCGAACTGACCTGAACGCTCGCCAGCCGGGTTCGCCACGTCCTCAACCATGCCACACCCGTTCGACCTGCTCGTCGACGGGGATACGCCGAGGGCCGGCACGCCACGGCATACCGGCCCCCGGTGTGATCACCTCTGTCATCTGACGAATTCGGCGGCACCGGTCGTCAGGTCGAGCAGCGGGCCGGGCACCACGCCCAGCGCCAGCGTGGCCACCACGCCGATGACCAGGGCGGCCGAGGTGAGCGCACCCGGCACGGTCACCGTGGGGGTGGACTCGCCCGGCTCGGACAGCCACATCATCACCACGACCCGCAGGTACGGGAACGCCAGCACCATGCTGGTCAGCACACCCGCGATCACCAACCACGCCTGGCCCGCCTCCAGGGCCGGACCGAAGACCGCGAACTTGCTGGTGAAACCGCTGGTCAGCGGGATACCGGCGAAGGCCAGCAGGATGAACGTGAAGATCGCCGCGAAGAACGGCGAGCGGCGGCCCAGCCCGGCCCAGCGGGACAGGTGGGTGGCCTCCCCGTCGGCGTCGCGCACCAGCGTCACCACGGCGAACGCGGCGAGCACCGAGAAGCCGTACGCGGCCAGGTAGAACATGGTGCCGGAGAGCCCTTCGCGGCTCGGCGCCAGCACACCGACGAGCAGGTAGCCGGCGTTCGCGATCGACGAGTACGCCAGCAGGCGCTTGATGTCGGTCTGGGTGACCGCCAGCACGGCGCCGACCAGCATGGTCAGCACCGCGATCGCGCCGAGCACCGGGGTGAAGTCCCAGGAGGCCCCGCCGAACGCCACGTGGAAGACGCGCAGCAGCGCGCCGAACGCGGCGACCTTGGTGCAGGCCGCCATGAAGCCGGTGACCGGGGTCGGTGCGCCCTGGTAGACGTCCGGCGTCCAGACGTGGAACGGCGCGGCGGCGGCCTTGAACAGCAGGCCGATGGCGAGCAGCGCCATGCCGGCGAACAGCAGCACCGGGCTGGACGGGGAGTCGGTGACCGCGGCGTGCACGGTGGCGAAGTCGACGCCCGCCGTACGGCCCGGGATCCCGGAGGTGAAGCCGTAGATCAGGGCCACACCGAACAGGAAGAACGCCGATGCGTACGCGCCGAGCATGAAGTACTTCAGCGCCGCCTCCTGGCTCAGCAGACGCCGGCGGCGGGCCAGCGCGCAGAGCAGGTAGAGCGGCAGCGAGAAGACCTCCAGCGCGACGAACATGGTCAGCAGGTCGTTCGCCGCCACGAAGATCAGCATGCCGCCGATCGCGAACGACATCAGCGGGTAGACCTCGGTGGCGCCACCGACGCCCTCGGCCTGCCGCCGGTCCTCCGCCGACTCGGCGGTGACCGCTGCGTGCGCCACGAACGCGCCGCCCCGCTCCACGGTGCGCTCGCCGACGAGCAGCAGCGCCATCACCGCGAGCACCAGGATGGCGCCCTGGAGGAACAGCGTCGGGCCGTCGATCGCGATGGCACCGCCGATGGTGATCAGCCGGTCGTCGGAGTTCAGGATCACCATGACGATCGCGGCGAGCATCGCCACCAGGGCGAGCCCGAGCTGCACCGCGTTGCGCAGGCGACGCGGCACGAACGCCTCGACCAGGACCCCGAGCAGCGCCGCGCCCAGCATGATCAGGATGGGAGCGAGTGCCGCGTAGTCGATCGACGGCAGCCTCAGTTCACTCACTTCGCAGCCTCCTGGACGCTGCCGACCTCAGGGGCGGGATCGGACTTGCCGACGTCCTGCATGGTCGCCTGGACGGCGGGGTTGATGACATCGGTGACCGGCTTCGGATAGAAGCCGAGCAGCACGATCAGCGCGATCAGCGGCGCGACGACCACCTTCTCGCGCAGGGTGAGGTCACGTCGCATGCCCTCGACCTCGGTCAGCGCCGGGTTCAGGGTGCCCTGCGTGGTGCGCTGCACCATCCACAGCACGTACGCCGCCGCCAGGATGATGCCGAGCGTGGCGATCACCGCGACCGGCTTGTTGACCGTGAACGTGCCGATCAGCACCAGGAACTCGGAGACGAACGGCGCGGTACCGGGCAGCGCCAGCGAGGCCAGACCGGCGAAGAACAGCACCCCGGCGAGCACCGGCACCAGCTTGCCGGCGCCGCCGAAGTCGCTGATCAGCGCCGATCCGCGCCGGGCGATCAGCATGCCGACCACCAGGAACAGCAGGCCGGTGGCCAGGCCGTGGTTGAGCATGTAGAGCACCGCGCCGGTGCCGGCCTGGGTGGTGAACGCGAAGATGCCGACACCGATGAACCCGAAGTGCGCGATCGAGGTGTACGACACCAGGCGCTTCAGGTCGTTCTGGCCGACCGCCAGCAGCGCGGCGTAGATGATGCCGATGACGCCCAGCGCCAGCGCCCACGGTGCGAACCACCGCGACGCCTCCGGGAACAGCGGGAGGCAGTAGCGCAGGATGCCGAACGTGCCGACCTTGTCCAGCACGCCGACAAGCAGCGCGGCGGCACCGGCCGGTGCCGCGCCACCGGCGTCCGGCAGCCAGGTGTGGAACGGGAAGAACGGCGCCTTGATCGCGAAGGCCACGAAGAAGCCGAGGAACAGCCAGCGGGCCGTGTCGGTGGCGAACTCCGCCTGGCTCAGCGCCTGCCAGTCGAAGGTCTTCCCGCCGACCACCCAGAGGCCGATCACCGCGGCCAGCATGAACAGACCGCCGACCAGCGAGTAGAGGAAGAACTTCACCGCCGCGTACTGCCGCTGGTGGCCGCCGTAGCTGCCGATCAGGAAGTACATCGGCACCAGCATGACCTCGAAGAACACGTAGAACAGGAAGACGTCGGCGGCGGCGAAGACGCCGATCATCGTGCATTCGAGGACGAGCAGCAGAGCGAAGTACGCGGGCACCGAACGCTTCGACGCCTCGGCGTCGTGCCAGGACGCCAGGATCACCAGCGGCACCAGGATCGCGATCAGCATCAGCATGACCAGCGCGATGCCGTCCACCTCGAAGGTGAAGTTCACGCCCCAGTTCGGGATCCACGGGTACGACTCGCGGAACTGGAACCGGTCACCACCGGCGGAGAAGGCGAACCACATCACCACCGAGAGCACCAGCACCAGCAGCGACCAGCCGAACGCCACCAGCTTGGCCAGGTCGGGACGGCTGCGCGGCAGCAGTGCCACCACCAGGGCGCCGACCAGCGGCGCCACGGTCAGCACCGAGAGGAACGGGAAGTTGGACATTATTCGGCCTTACCTCCGTCGTGACTGCGTGGCCCGCCGGCGGGGGCGGCCGCGTTGAGGTCGATCACGCCAACCACCCCGCCTGCACCGCCAGGAACGCCGCCACCACGAGCAGCGCGCCGGTCAGGATCGAGGTCGCGTACGACCGCACGAAGCCGGTCTGGAGCCGCCGGAGCCGGCCCGAGCCCCCGCCCACGGCGGCGGCCAGGCCGTTCACCAGCCCGTCCACGCCCCGGTTGTCGAGGAACACCAGCGCCCGGGTGAGGAAGATGCCCGGCTTCTCGAAGACCGCCTCGTTGAAGGCGTCCGTGTAGAGGTTGCGGCGGGCGGCGGTGACCACCACGCCGGCCGGCTGCGGCTCGGTGGCCGTACCGGAGCGGAACAGGAACCAGGCCAGCCCGGCGCCCAGCACGGTGAGCAGCAGCGACAGCGCGGTGAGCAGCCAGTGCGCCAGCACCGGCGCGTGCTCCCCGCTCTCGGCCGCGAGCCCGTTGGTGGCGGTGAGCCAGTCCGGCACCGAGGTGGCGAGCAGGAAGCCCGCGCCGACCGAGCCGACCGCCAGCAGGATCAGCGGGATGGTCATCAGCTTCGGCGACTCGTGCGGGTGCTCGATGTCCTCGGTCCAGCGCTTCGGACCGTGGAACGTGAGCACGAACAGCCGCGTCATGTAGAACGCGGTGAGCCCGGCGCCGAGCAGCGCGGCCAGCCCGAACAGCCAGGCCGTCCAGCCCTCCCGCTCGAACGCGGCCACGATGATCGGCTCCTTCGAGAAGTAGCCGGAGAACGGGAACATGCCGATGATGGCGAGCCAGCCCATCATGAACGTCAGCCAGGTGACCTTCATGTACTTGGACAGCCCGCCGAAGCGGCGGATGTCCACCTGGTCGTTCATGCCGTGCATGACCGAGCCGGCGCCGAGGAACATGTTGGCCTTGAAGAAGCCGTGCGCCAGCAGGTGCACGATGGCGAGCGCGTACGCGCCGCCGCCGAGACCGACGCCGAGGAACATGTAACCGATCTGGCTCACCGTCGACCAGGCCAGCACGCGCTTGATGTCGTCCTTGGCCGCGCCGATGATGCAGCCCATCAGCAGGGTGAGCGCGCCGACGCTGACCACCACGAGCTGGAGCGTCTCGTTGGCCGAGAAGATCGCGTTGGAGCGGGCGATCAGGTAGACGCCCGCGGTGACCATGGTGGCCGCGTGGATGAGCGCGGACACCGGGGTCGGGCCCTCCATCGCGTCCGGCAACCACGCCTGGAGCGGGAACTGACCGGACTTGCCGGCCGCGCCGAGCAGGAGCAGCAGGCCGAGCACCAGCACGGTGGTCGAGGTCATCGAGCCGACCCCGTTGAACACCTCGTCGTACTGGGTGGTGCCGAGCATGGCGAACATGATGAAGATGCCGATGGCCAGGCCGGCGTCGCCGACCCGGTTCATCAGGAAGGCCTTCTTGCCGGCGGTGGCCGCGCTGGGCCGGCCGTACCAGAAGGAGATCAGCAGGTACGACGCCAGGCCGACGCCCTCCCAGCCGAAGTAGAGCATCACGTAGTTGTTGCCGAGCACCAGCAGGAGCATGGCGGCGACGAACAGGTTGAAGTACGCGAAGAACAGCCGCCGGCCCTTGTCGTGCGCCATGTACTCCACGGCGTAGAGGTGGATCAGGAAGCCCACCCCGGTGATCAGCAGGACGAAGACCGCGGCCAGCGGGTCGAAGAGCAGACCGAAGTCCACCTTCAGGTTGCCGACCGCCATGAAGTCCCAGAGGCTCAGCTCGACCTGCTTGTTCTCCAAGCCGCGGAGCTGGAAGAAGTAGGTCAGCCCGAGCACGAAGGCGGCGCCGATGGCGCCCACGCCGAGCCAGTGGCCCCAGCGGTCGGCCCGCTTGCCGAGCAGCAGCAGGATCGCCGCGCTGACCAGCGGGATCGCCACCAGCAGCCAGACACTGCCCAGCATCCCGTCCGCCGTGGCGAAGGTGACGGCTTCGGCTGGCTCAGACTGGGCGATCGTCAGAATCTGTTCCACCACGAGCCCCTCAGTACTTCAGCAGGTTGGCGTCGTCGACGCTGGCCGAGCGCCGGGTCCGGAAGATCGCCATGATGATCGCGAGCCCGACCACGACCTCGGCCGCCGCGACCACCATCACGAAGAACGCCATGATCTGGCCGTTCAGGTCGCCGTTGATCCGGCTGAACGTGACCAGGGTCAGGTTGGCCGCGTTGAGCATCAGCTCGATGCACATGAACAGCACGATCGCGTTGCGCCGGACCAGCACGCCCACGGCGCCGATGGTGAACAGCACCGCCGCGAGGATGAGGTAGTAGTCCGGGGTCATTTGTCAGTCCCCTTCGGTGCGGTCTCCTCGGCCGTCAGCTCGCGCACCGGCAGGATCTCCGGGATGCTGCGGTCGGTCAGCCGGCCGTCGGGCAGACGGGCCGGGGTGGCCACCGAGGAGGACGTGGCGTAGACACCCGGGCCGGGCTTCGGTCCGGGGTAGTTGCCGGGGCGGAACCGCGCCTTCATGGTGGCGATCTGGTCCATCCGGTCCGCCTTGCGCCGCTCCACGTGCGCCAGCACCATCGCGCCGATGGCGGCGGTGATCAGCAGCGCCGAGGTCAGCTCGAAGGCGAAGACGTACTTGGTGAACAGCAGCCGGGCGATGCCCTGCACGTTGCCCTCGTCGTTGGCCTGGTCGAGCCCGACCGCCTGGACGCCGTCGAGCGCGCGGTACAGGCCGGTGCCCACCAGGCCGGCGAAGCCGAGTCCGAGGACCACGGCGGCGACCCGCTGGCCGCGCAGCGTCTCGATGAGCGAGTCGGACGCGTCCCTGCCGACAAGCATCAGCACGAACAGGAACAGCATCATGATCGCGCCGGTGTAGACGATGATCTGCACCATGCCGATGAACGGCCCGGCCTGGAGCACGTAGAACACGCCCAGGCAGAGCATGGTCAGCACCAGGAAGAGCGCGGAGTGGACCGCGTTGCGGGCCCACACCATGCCGACCGCACCGAGCAGGGCCAGCGGGGCGAGGATCCAGAAGGTGACCTCCTCGCCGCCGGACACCTGGCCGGCGGCGGCGAGCACCGTAGCCGAGGTCATGCCTTGCCTCCCTTGCCCGCCGCGGCGGCGGACCGCTGCTCGGCCTGCTCGGCGCCGGGGAAGGTCACGCCCGGGTGCTCCTCGACCTGGTACCGGCCGGGGCCCATCGGCGAGCGCTCGGCGCCGGCCGAGGTGCCCGGGTTGGTGAGCGCGCCGACGTAGTAGTCCTTCTCGCTGTCGCCCAGCCGCATCGGGTGCGGCGGCTGCTCCATGCCTTCGAGCAGCGGCGCGAGCAGCTGCTCCTTCGTGAAGATCAGGTCCTGCCGGTTGTCCCGGGCCAGCTCGTACTCGTTGCTCATGGTGAGCGAACGGGTCGGGCAGGCCTCGATGCAGAGCCCGCAGAAGATGCACCGGGCGTAGTTGATCTGGTAGATGCTGGCGTACCGCTCACCCGGGGAGAAGCGCTGCTCCTCGGTGTTGTCGCCACCCTCCACGTAGATCGCGTCGGCCGGGCAGGCCCAGGCGCACAGCTCGCAGCCGATGCACTTCTCCAGCCCGTCCGGGTGCCGGTTGAGGATGTGCCGCCCGTGGTAGCGCGGCGCCGAGACCGGCGGCTTGAACGGGTAGTCGGTGGTGACGACCTTCTTGAACATGTGCGAGAAGGTGACACCGAAGCCCTTGAACGTTCCGGTGATCGCGCCCACGTCACACCTCCCTGGAGTCCGGGCCGGCGACGACGTTGGCCGGCTCCCGCTCGGCGAGCACGCGCTTGGTACGCGGGCTCGGCGGAACCTGAAGATCCATCGGCGGCAGCGGGAAGCTGCCGTACGGCCGGGTGTCCGCCTGCTCCTGGAGCGACGGCTTCGGCTCCTTCTTCCGCGACGGCCAGAAGAGCGTGATCAGCAGCAGCACGCCCGCGCCGACGGCGGTGACGAGCAGCCGGTCCCGGGTCTGCCAGTCCTCGATCGAGCGCAGCCCGGCGAGCACCATGATCCAGACCAGGTTCAGCGGCAGCAGCACCTTCCAGCCGAAGCGCATGAACTGGTCGTACCGGAGCCGCGGCAGCGTGCCGCGCAGCCAGACGAAGACGAACACCAGCATGATGACCTTGCCGAAGAACCACAGCATCGGCCACCAGCCCTCGTTGGCGCCCGACCAGATCGTGATCGGCCACGGCGCGTGCCAGCCGCCGAGGAAGAGCGTCACGGTGAACGCCGACATGGTCACCATCGCGACGTACTCGCTGAGCATGAACAGCGCGAACTTCAGCGAGCTGTACTCGGTCTGGAAACCGGCCACCAGCTCCGACTCCGCCTCGGGCAGGTCGAACGGCGCCCGGTTCGTCTCACCGACGATGGCGATGAAGAACATGATGAAGCTGGGCAGCAGCAGGATCGCGTACCAGCCCGGTGCGGCGAGGTCGAAGCCGCCGATGCTCAACCGGGTGCCGTCGCCCTGCGCGGCGACGATCCCGCTCGTCGACATGGTGCCGGCGGTCATGAAGACCGCGACCACGCTCAGGCCCATGGTGACCTCGTACGAGACCAGCTGGGCCGCCGAGCGCAGGCCGCCGAGCAGCGGGTACGTGGAGCCACTGGCCCAGCCGCCGAGCACGATGCCGTACACGGCGAGCGAGGAGAAGGCCAGCACCACGAGCACCGCCACCGACACGTCGGTGACCTGCAGCGGCGTCCGGTGCCCGAAGATGCTCACCATCGGCCCGAACGGGATCACCGACAGCGCGGTGACCGCGCAGACCACCGAGATCACCGGGGCGAAGAAGTAGACGACCTTGTCGGCCTTGCGCGGGAGGATGTCCTCCTTGAAGGCCAGCTTCACGCCGTCGGCGAGCGTCTGGAGCAGACCGAACGGGCCGGCCTGGTTGGGGCCGGGCCGCACCGCCATGCGGCCCACGACCCGGCGCTCGAACCAGACGCCGAGCAGCGTGGCCGCCACGGCGACGACGAACGCGAACAGGATCTTGCCGAGGACCAGCCACCACGGGTCCTTGCCGAAGTCGGCAAGCGTCGGGTCCTGCGCCGCGAGGATGACGGGGTTCACTGCACCCACCTTTCGTTCCCGCCTGCGGAGACGCTCACCACGTCGCCGGACGTCGCGCCGAGGCCGCGCCGCACGGTGGAGCCGGGTGAGTTGGTCGGCAGCCAGACGACGCCGTCGGGCATCTCGGTGATCGCCGCCGGCAGCGTGATCGCGCCGCGGTCGGTGCCCACCGTGACCGGGTCACCGTCGGCCACGCCCAGCGCCTCGGCGGTGCCCTTGCCCAGCCGGACCACCGGCGGGCGGGCGGTGCCGGCGAGGTGCTCGTCGCCGTCGGTGAGGCTGCCCAGGTCGATCAACTGGTGCCAGGTCGCGAGCACCGCCTCGCCCGGTCCGGGCTCGCGCACGGCGGCCGGCTCGACCGAGGGCGCCGACGGCCGCTCGATCCGGGTGCGCGGCAGCGCGCCCAGCTCGCGCCGGATGCTCGGCACGTCGCCGGTGCCCAGCCGCACGTCGAGCTGCGCGGCGAGCGCGTCGAGGATGCGGGCGTCGGTCATCGCGCCGGTGTCCAGCACCTTCTCGAACGTGCGCAGCCGGCCCTCCCAGTCCAGGAAGCTGCCGGCCTTCTCGACCACGGGCGCGACCGGCAGGACCACGTCGGCCCGGCGGGACACCGCGCTCATCCGCAGTTCCAGGCTGACCAGGAACGGCACCGCGTCCAGTGCGGACTCGGCCAGGCGCGGGTCGGCCAGGTCGGCCGGGTCGACCCCGGCCACCACCAGGGCGCCGATCTGGCCGTTCGCGGCGGCGGTGAGGATGCCGTCGGTGTCGCGGCCGGCCTGGCTCGGGATCACCCCGGCCGGGATGTCCCACGCCTCGCCCAGCTCCGCGCGCGCGGCCGGCTCGGTGACCACACGGCCGCCGGGGAGCAGGTTGGGCAGGCAGCCCGCGTCGACAGCGCCGCGGTCACCCGCGCGCCGCGGCACCCAGACCAGCCGGGCACCGGTACGCCGGGCGACGTCCGCCGCCGCCGACAGCCCGCCCGGCACCTCGGCCAGGCGCTCGCCGACGATCAGGATCGCGCCGGGCTTCCCCAGCGCCTCGGCCACAGTGGCGTGCTCGGCCAGCACGCCGGCCTCCTCGCCGGGCACCACGCGGGCCAGCTTCGCCCCGAGCTTCTCCAGGCCCCGGGTGGCGAACGGCGCGATCGCGTACACGGTGAGCTTCTTCTTCAGGTACGCCTTGCGCAGCCGCAGGAAGAGGATCGGGCACTCCTCCTCCGGCTCCAGGCCGACGAGCACCACCGCGGGCGCGTTCTCCACGTCCGTGTAGGTCACGTCGGTGACCCCGGCGACGCTGCTGGCCAGGAAGTCGGCCTCCTCGCGGGAGACCGGGCGGGCCCGGAAGTCGATGTCGTTGGTGTGCAGCGCGATACGGGCGAACTTCGCGTACGCGTAGGCGTCCTCGACGGTGAGCCGGCCGCCGGTCAGTACCGCCGTGCCGGTCGCGCCGTCGCGGGCCGCGCGCAGCCCCTCGGCGGCCCGGGTCAGCGCCTCGCTCCAGGACGCCTCGCGCAGCTCACCGGTCTTCTCGTCGCGCACCATCGGCGTGCTGATCCGGTCGAACGCGCGGGTGTACTGGAAGCCCCAGCGGCCCTTGTCGCAGTTCCACTCCTCGTTCACCGCCGGGTCGTCGCCGGCCAGCCGGCGCAGCACCTTGCCGCGCCGCCAGTCGGTGCGCTGGGCGCAGCCGGCCGAGCAGTGCTCGCAGACGCTGGGCGTGGAGACCAGGTCGAACGGGCGGGCCCGGAACCGGTACTGGGCGCCGGTCAGCGCGCCCACCGGGCAGATCTGCACGGTGTTGCCGGAGAAGTACGAGTTGAACGGGACGTCACCGGCGTCGCCGTCCTCGCCGTACTCCTCGTCCCGGTAGATGTTGATCTCCTCGTGCGAGGAGCGTCCCATCAGGTCGATGAACTTGTCGCCGGCGATCTCCTCGGAGAACCGGGTGCACCGCTGGCAGAGCACGCAACGCTCGCGGTCGAGCAGCACCTGGGTGCTGATCGGCAGCGGCTTCGGGTACTCCCGCTTGTGCTCGTGGAACCGCGAGTCGGTCCGGCCGGTGGACATCGCCTGGTTCTGCAGCGGGCACTCGCCGCCCTTGTCGCACATCGGGCAGTCCAGGGGGTGGTTGAGGAGCAGCAGCTCCATCACCCCCTCCTGGGCCTTCTTGGCGACCGGGGAGGTGAGCTGCGTCCGCACCACCATGCCGTCGGCGACGGTCTGGGTGCAGGAGGCGACCGGCTTGCGCTGGCCCTCCACCTCCACCAGGCACTGCCGGCAGGCGCCGGCCGGGGCCAGCAGCGGGTGGTCGCAGAAGCGCGGGATCTCGGTGCCGAGCTGCTCGGCGACGCGGATCAGCAGCGCACCCTTGGGCGCGGTGACCTCGACGCCGTCGATGGTCAGCGTGACGGTCTCGGTCTGCTTGGCTACGTCGGTCATCAGTGAGCTCCAACCAGCTGCTTGTCGGAGAGCTTCGGAGCGGTACGTCCCTCGATGTAGTCGAGGTAGTCCTGCTTGAAGTACTTCAGCGACGAGGTGACCGAGCTGGTCGCGCCGTCACCCAGACCGCAGAACGAACGGCCGAGGATGTTGTCGCAGGTGTCGAGCAGGGTGTCCAGGTCCTCGTGGGTGCCCTGGCCGGCCAGGATGCGCCGGTAGACCCGGACCATCCAGTAGTTGCCCTCCCGGCACGGGGTGCACTTGCCGCACGACTCGTGGTGGTAGAACTCCAGCCACCGGTAGGTCGCGTACACCGGGCAGTCCTGGTCGGAGAAGATCTGCGTGGCGGTGGTGCCCAGGATCGAACCGGCGCCCGCCACCCCCTCGAAGTCCAGCGGCACGTCCAGGTGCTCGGCGGTCAGCAGCGGCGTCGACGAGCCACCCGGGGTCCAGAACTTCAGGTTGTGCCCGGGCTTCATGCCGCCGGCCAGCTCGATCAGCTCGCGCAGCGTGATGCCCATCGAGCACTCGTACTGGCCCGGGTTGGCGATCCGGCCGGACAGCGAGTAGATCATCGGGCCGGACGACTTCTCCGTGCCCATCGTCTTCCACCAGTCCGCGCCACCGAGCACGATGTACGGCACGCTGGCGATGGTGCCGACGTTGTTGACCACCGTCGGGCTGGCGTACAGGCCGTGGGTCGCCGGGAACGGCGGGCGCAGCCGGGGCTGGCCCCGGAAGCCCTCCAGCGAGTCCAGCAGCGCGGTCTCCTCACCGCAGATGTACGCCCCGGCGCCCGAGTGCACCACCAGGTCCAGGTCGAAGCCCGAGCCGAGGACGTTCCGGCCGAGGTAACCCTTGGCGTACGCCTCGGCGACCGCGCTGCGCAGCCGCCGGGCGGCGTGGACCGCCTCACCACGGATGTAGATGTACGCCCGGTTGGCCCGGATCGCGTACGAGGCGATGATGACGCCCTCGACCAGCGAGTGCGGGTCGTAGGTCATCAGCGGCAGGTCCTTGCAGGTGCCCGGCTCGCCCTCGTCGGCGTTCACCACCAGGTAGTGCGGCTTGCCGTCGCCCTGCGGGATGAAACCCCACTTGAGACCGGTCGGGAAGCCCGCGCCGCCCCGGCCGCGCAGCCCGGAGTCCTTGATCAGCTGGATCAGGTCGTCCGGGTGCGCCTTGAGCGCCTTGCGCAGGGCGGCGTAGCCGTCCAGCTTCTCGTAGGTGCCGAGCCGCCAGGCGTCCGGCGACAGCCAGCGCTTGGTGAGCACCGGCGTGAGCTTGGCCAGCGTCTCCGGCCGAGGAGTGGTCACTTGCGGACCCCCGATCCGTTCGCGTCCGCCGGGTCGGCGCCGCCCGCGCCCGTACCGGATTCCGCTTCCTTGAGGTTGCGCTCCTGCGCGCCGGCCGCGTCGCCGGCGGGCTTGCCGTCGCCGGCCGGCGGGTTCGCCGCCGCGCCGGCCGCCTCCGCCGCCTGCGCGTCGCGCGACGCCGGGGCCGGGCCGTCCACCGGGACCTTGGTGCCGGGCGCGTCCGGCACCGCGGTGCCCGCGTCCGGCTGCCGGGTCTCGGCGGTACGCACCTGCGGCGACTTGTCGTCCGGGGCCTTCACGTCCGGCGCGGTGCTGCCGGTGGCCGCCTCCGGCTCGGCCGCCTCACCCGCGCCCGAGTTGCCGGCGGGTGCCAACTTGACCGGCTCGGGCGCCGGGGCCGGCTTCTCGGCCTTCGCCTTCGCCTCGGCGGCGGCCCGGTCGGCCTCGGCCTTGCTGCGGATCGGCGTCTTCGGGTCGAAGCCCGGCACCGAGACGCCGTGCTGCTCGGCCAGGCGCAGACCGCGCAGGCTCGGCTCGCCCGGCCCGCCGTCGGCCACCGCGCCCTCGCGCTCGTCGGCGAAACCGGCGAGCTGGACGGCCATCTCCTTGAGCGTGCACAGCCGCGCGCCCCGGGTGGGCATCGGACGGCCACCGGCGCGCAGCTCCTCGACCACGTCGAGCGCGGCCTGCGGCTCCACGTTGTCGAAGAAGTCGTAGTTGACGGTCATGACCGGGCCGTAGTCGCACGCCGCCAGGCACTCGGCGTGCTCCAGGGTGATCTTCCCGTCGGCGGTGGTCTCCTCGTGCCCGACGCCGAGGTGCTCGGCCAGGGTGTCGTAGACCTTCTGCCCGCCGAGCACGTCGCACATGGTGTTGGTGCAGACGCTGACCAGGTAGTCACCGGTGGGCTTGCGCTTGTACATGGTGTAGAAGGTGGCGACGGCGCCGACCTGGGCCTTGTTGAGCCCGAGCACCTCCGCGCAGAACTCGACACCGGCCGGGGAGACGTAGCCCTCCTCCGACTGGACCAGGTGCAGCAGCGGCAGCAGCGCCGAGCGGGACCGGTCCGCCGGGTACCGGGCGATGATCTCCCGCGCCCGGAGCCGGGTCTCTTCAGTGAACGTGCTCATCGGTCACAACCACCCATCACGGGGTCCAGCGAGGCGCCGCCGGCGATCACGTCGGCGATCAGGCCGCCCTCGGCCATCGCCGGGAGGGCCTGGAGGTTGACGAAGCTCGGCTCCCGGTAGTGCACCCGGTAGGGCCGGGTGCCGCCGTCGGACACCGCGTGCACGCCCAGCTCGCCGCGGGGCGACTCGATGCCGACGTACACCTGGCCCGGCGGAACCCGGAAGCCCTCGGTGACGAGCTTGAAGTGGTGGATCAGCGATTCCATCGACTGACCCATGATCTTGGCGACGTGCTCCAGCGAGTTACCCATGCCGTCCACGCCGATGGCGAGCTGCGCCGGCCAGGCGATCTTCTTGTCGGAGACCATCACCGGGCCGGGCTTCAGGCGGTCCAGCGCCTGCTCGATCAGCTTCAGCGACTCGCGGATCTCGGCCACCCGGACCAGGTAGCGGCCCCACACGTCACCGTCGGTGTGGGTCGGCACGTCGAACTCGTACGTCTCGTAACCGCAGTACGGCATGGTCTTGCGCAGGTCCCAGGCGAGGCCGGCGCTGCGCAGCACCGGGCCGGTGACGCCGAGCGCCATGCAGGCGGTCACGTCGAGCACCGCCACCTGCTGCGTGCGCTCCAGCCAGATCGGCTGGCCGGAGAGCAGGTTCTCGTACTCCTTGAGCCGCTTCGGCATCAGCGTCAGGAAGTCGCGGATCTTGCGGATCGCGTCGTCCGGCACGTCCTGCGCGACACCGCCCGGCCGCACGTACGCGTGGTTCATCCGCAGGCCGGTGATGGTCTCGAAGATGTCGAGGACGTACTCCCGCTCGCGGAAGCCGTACAGCATCATGTTGATCGCGCCCAGCTCCATGGCGGTGGTCGCCAGCCAGACCAGGTGCGACGAGACCCGGTTGAGCTCCATCATCAGCACGCGGATGGTGGTGGCCCGCTCGGTGATGTCGTCGGTGATGCCGAGCAGCTTCTCCACCGCGAGCGCGTACGCCGTCTCGTTGAACAGCGGCGAGAGGTAGTCCATCCGGGTCACGAACGTCGAGCCCTGGACCCAGTTGCGGTACTCCAGGTTCTTCTCGATGCCGGTGTGCAGGTAGCCGACGACCGAGCGGGCCTCGCGGACCGTCTCGCCCTCCAGCTCCAGGACCAGCCGGAGCACGCCGTGGGTGGACGGGTGCTGCGGACCCATGTTGACGACGATCCGCTCGTCGTTGATCGGGTCCGTGCCGGAGACGACCTCGTCCCAGTCCCCGCCGGTGACGGTGAAGACCTTGCCCTCGGTCGTCTCGCGCTCGGTCGCGTAGTTCGACGTGGTCATTGGTACGACCTCCTACGGTCCGGCGGGGGAATCTCCGCACCCTTGTACTCGACGGGGACGCCGCCCAGCGGGTAGTCCTTGCGCTGCGGGTGGCCCTCCCAGTCGTCCGGCATCAGGATCCGGGTCAGGTTGGGGTGGCCGTCGAAGACGACGCCGAACATGTCGTACGCCTCCCGCTCCTGCCAGTCGGCGGTCGGGTAGACGGCGGTGACGCTCGGGACGTGCGGGTCCTCGGCGGAGACCGCCACCTCCAGCCGGACCATGCGGCGGTAGGTCATCGAGGTCAGCTGGTAGACCACGTGCAGGCGGCGCTCCGCGCCCAGGTAGTCCACACCGGACACCGAGGAGAGCAGCTCGAAGCGCAGCGCGAGGTCGTCGCGCATCACCTGGCAGACCTCGGCGATCCGCTCCGGGCGGACGTGCAGGGTCAGCTCACCCCGGTCGACCACGACCTTCTCGATCGCGTCGCCGAAGTCGGGGTACGCCTCCTCCAGCGCGTCCCGCACCTCGTCGAAGTAGCTGCCGTACGGCCGGGTCGCCTCCTCGATCGGCTTGCGCTGGCGGACCAGGCCGCCGTAGCCGGAGACGTCGCCGGTGCCCTGGTTGCCGAACATGCCCCGGCCGGCCGGGCTGGCCGGCGGGTACTCGGCCGGTGCGGTGGAGCTGGCGCCGACCGGGGTGGTGGGTACCGGCACCCCGCCGTCGTTGGTCTTGTCGTTGCTCATTTCGGGCCCCTATGCGACGCCTGAAGGTGGTTCTGCGCCTTCATCCAGTTCTCGATCCGCAGCTGCTCCTCGCGCCCCTCGCGGACCGCCTTCGTCCACTCGGCACGGCGGGCCTTGTCGCTGCGGTACGACGAGGGCATCGAGCCGTACGGCACCACCGGCACGTCGCCGCGCGCCTGGCGGGCCTCAAGCATCTTGCGGCCGTTCGGGCCCAGCGGCTCGTGCATGATCTTCTCGCGCAGCTTGAGCACCGCGTCGATGAGCATCTCCGGCCGGGGCGGGCAGCCGGGGAGGTACATGTCGACCGGTACGACGTGGTCGACGCCCTGCACGATGGCGTAGTTGTTGAACATGCCGCCGCTGCTGGCGCAGACGCCCATCGAGATGACCCAGCGGGGCTCGGCCATCTGGTCGTAGATCTGGCGCAGGACCGGGGCCATCTTCTGGCTCACCCGGCCGGCCACGATCATCAGGTCCGCCTGGCGGGGCGAGGCGCGGAAGACCTCCATGCCCCAGCGGCCCATGTCGTAGTGCGGGCCGCCCGCCGCCATCATCTCGATGGCGCAGCAGGCCAGACCGAACGTGGCGCCCCAGACCGAGGTCTTCCGCGTCCAGTTGACCAGCTTCTCGACGCTGGTGAGCAGGACGCCGGAGGGGAGTTTCTCCTCGATGCCCATCTGCTACCTCCTCAGTCCCAGTCCAGGCCGCCGCGCCGCCAGACATAGGCGTAGGCGACGAAGACCGCGACGATGAACAGGACCATCTCCACGAAGCCGAAGATCGGCAGGGCGTCGAAGGAGACCGCCCAGGGGTAGAGGAAGATGATCTCGATGTCGAAGACGATGAAGAGCATCGCCGTCAGGTAGAACTTGATCGGGAACCGGCCGCCGCCGACCGGCTGCGGGCTCGGCTCGATGCCACACTCGTACGCCTCGAGCTTGGCCTTGTTCAGACGCCGCGGGCCGGCGAGTCGGGCAGCGGCCACGGAGAACAGCGCGAACGCCGCAGCGAGGGCGAACAGCCCGATGATGGGTGCGTAAGGAGAGAGCGTCATCGTTGTCCCCTGCTCGTCCTTCCCTGACCTCGGTGGTTGGCCAAAATCACACTATTCACGTCCCTGAGACCTCGGTCGTCGGGGGGTCGATCTCTGTCCGGCTCGTGGTCGGTGGTCTCCTACACGGCCGGGGCCACCTTCGTCATCGCGTTGATGACCCGGTCCATCGCGTCCCCGCCGCGCGGGTCGGTCAGGTTGGCCAGCAGCTTGAGCACGAACCGCATGAGCATCGGGTGCGGCATGCCGTGCTTGGTCGCCATCCGCATGATCTCGGGGCGGCCGATGAGCTTCACGAAGACGCCGCCGAGCCGGTAGTAGCCGCCGAAGCGGGCCTTCAGCTCCTGCGGGTATGCCATCAGCGCCCGCTCGCGCTCCGCGCCGGCCGGGCGGGCCAGCGCCTGCACCAGGACCTCCGCGGCCATCTCGCCCGACTCCATCGCGTACGCGATGCCCTCGCCGTTGAACGGGTTGACCATGCCGCCGGAGTCACCGACAAGCAGCACGCCGCGGGTGTAGTGCGGGACCCGGTTGAAGCCCATCGGCAGCGCGGCGCCGAGGGTCGGACCCTCCGCGTTGGACTCGTCGGTCATCCCCCAGTCCTCGGGGGTGTTCGCGAGCCAGTCGGTGAGCAGCTTGCGGTAGTTCGTCTTGCCGAACGCCGAGGAGGAGTTGAGCACACCCAGGCCGACGTTCACCCGGCCGTCGCCGAGGCCGAAGATCCAGCCGTAGCCGGGCAGCAACGCGTCGCTGCCCTTGGCCCGAAGCTCCAGCCAGGACTCCAGGTAGTCGTCGTCGTGCTTGGCGGGCGAGCGGTAGTAGCGGCGGACCGCCACGCCGATCGGGCGGTCCTCCCGCTTGGTCAGCCCGAGGGCGAGCGGGAAGCGGCCGGAGACGCCGTCGGCGGCGACCACGAGCGGCGCGTGGAAGGTGGCCGGTTCCTTGTCCGGGCCGACCTCGGCCTGCACGCCGATCACCCGGTCGTCGGCGCCGAGCACCGGCCCGAGGACGTTGACGCTGGTGCGCAGCTGCGCCCCGGCGGCGACCGCCCGCTGGGCGAGCAGGTCGTCGAAGTCGAGCCGGGTCCGCACCAGGCCGTAGTTGGGGAAGCTGGCCAGGTCGGGCCAGTCCAGCTCCAGGCGTACCCCGCCGCCGATCACCCGCAGGCCCTTGTTGTGCAGCCAGCCGGCCTCGGGCGAGGTGTCCACGCCCATCCGGATCAACTGCCGTACGGCGCGGGGCGTGAGCCCGTCGCCGCAGACCTTCTCCCGGGGAAACTCCGTCTTCTCCAGCAGCAGCACGCGTACGCCGTGCCGCGCCAGGTGGTACGCCGTGGCCGATCCTCCGGGACCGGCGCCCACGACGATGACGTCGGCGTCGTTCTCCACCGCGGTCATCCGCGCCTCCTCCCGCATGCTCGTGAAATGCTTCACAAGCCGATCCGGATGGAGTCTATGACCGGCGTTACACCAGTACGCGCTGAGGGGGGCCTAACTTGGCGGAAACGCGCCGGTAAGAGCGTCGAGAGCGGTCACGGACGGGCCTGCGCGGCCGGTCCCAGCCCGGCGTCGAGGCGGATCGCGTCGGGCAGGTGGTCGCGCAACGCGCCACCGGCGGCCCGGTCCAGCGCGGCGAGCACCTCGGCGACGACCTGGCGGACATCGGCGGGATCCGCGCCGGCCAGCTCGCGGAGCTGCGCGATCAGCTCGGCGGCGTCGTCGTCGGTGGCGGCCTGGTCCGGTCCCGTCATGGAGGCGAGCCTACGGGACAAAGTAGACCAGAATCGGATATTTACGAAATGGATGGCCAGCGGTGGCCGGACTGTCAGTTTCGGACTGCCCGGTGCAGCGCCACGACGCCGCCGGTCAGGTTGCGCCACGCCACCCGGCCCCAGCCGGCCGCCGCGATCCGCCCGGCCAGCGCCGCCTGGTCCGGCCAGGCCCGGATCGACTCGGCCAGGTAGACGTAGGCGTCCGGGTTGCTCGACACGGCGCGGGCCACCGCCGGCAAGGACCGCATCAGGTACGACAGGTAGACGGTGCGGAACGCCGGGTTGACCGGCGTGCTGAACTCGCACACCACCAGCCGCCCGCCCGGCCGGGTCACCCGGGCCAGCTCGGCCAGCGCCGCGTCGGTGTCGTTGACGTTGCGCAGCGCGAAGGAGATGGTCACCGCGTCGAAGCTGGCGTCGGCGAACGGCAACCGCAGCGCGTCCCCGGCCAGCAGCGGCACCGACGGACGCGTGCGCTTGCCGGCGTGCAGCATGCCCAGCGACAGGTCGGCACCGACCGCGTACGCCCCGGAGTGGGCCAGCTCCTCGGTCGACACACCGGTGCCCGCGCCCACGTCCAGCACCCGCTCGCCCGGCCGCAGCCCGAGCGCCGCCCGGGTGGCCCGCCGCCAGGACCGGTCCTGCCCGAAGGAGAGCACTGTGTTCGTCAGGTCGTAGCGGGCCGCGACGCCGTCGAACATCGCGGCGACCTCGTGCGGCTGCTTGTCCAGGCTGGCGCGCTGGCCCTGCGGGGTACGGCTCACCCCTCCACTCTGCCAGCCGCGCGCCGCCCGCCTCCCCCCGGGTACGCGGCAGGGCGGGGTGGTCGCCCACCCCGCCCTGCCGTCATCGCCGCTCCGGTCAGTCGCCGGCGCGCTCCTCGTCCGGAGTGACCAGGACCACCTTGCGGCGGCGGGACAGCATCATCAGCGCCGCGCCGGCCGCGAGCACCGCCGCGCCGGTCCCGCCGATCAGGCCGATCTGCATACCGGTCACCGGCAGGCCACCGTCACCCGTGCCGCCACCCGTGCCACCACCCGCGGTCGGGGTCGGCACCGCCGTCGCGCCGCCGGTCGGCGTCGGCCCGGCGGTCGGCGACGAGGTCGGCTGGGCGGTCGGCGACGGGCTCGGGGTCGGGCTCGACGGCGGGCTCTGGTCGACGAAGACATCGAACAGCGCGGTGTTGTCACCGTCGTCGGTCTCGGCGAACGCCCGCCGCTGCGCCGAGCTGGCGACGCGCGGCTCCTCCTCGGCCGCACCGGCGGCACCGTCGAGGCCCTTGGCCCAGACGATCCCGGGCCGGAGCAGCTTCTCGGTCACGTCCGCGCCGACAGTCACCCGGACGTCGGCGGTGTAGTACTGGCCCGGCTTGAGGACCGCGCCCGCGTCCTCGCAGTACGCGTTGAGGACACCGCCCAGGTTCTGCTCCACGCAGCCCTCGGGCAGCTTCGCGAAGGTGACTCCGGCCGGCAGGCCGATCCCGTACGCGATGCCGGTGGCACGCTTGCTGCCGTCGTTGAACACGGCCCAGTCCAGCGGCGCGGTCCCGCCCGGCCGGACCGGGCGCAGGCCCGGCTCGCCCGCGTCGTCGCCGTCGACCACCACGTCGGCGTACACGTCCTGCACCCAGGTGGTGAGGTCGTAGCCCGGCTCGGTGACGGTGATGTCGTGCTCGATCTCGTCCAGCACCCTGGTGCTCTCGCCCGCGCTGATCGAGACCGTGAGCGTGCCGGCCGCGCCCTTGCCGCCCTTGGCGAACAGCGGGATGCCGAAGTCCTCGGAGGTGCCGGCGGGCAGGTCACCGAGCAGGCAGGAGAAGGCGGTCCCCCGGATGTCGCAACCGGCCGGGACCAGCACGCCGACCTTGCCGGTCTTGAGGCCGTTCGTCTCGACGGTGACCCGGACGTCCTTCGCGTCCACGGTCCCGACTGTGTTGTTCACCTGGAACTTGAACGGCTTGGCCTTCGCCTCGCTGACGCCCTTGGCGAGGTGGTAGCTGAGCGGGATGAGCTGGAGGTCGGCCTCGTCGGCGGCCTGTGCCGGGCCGGCGAGCGCGCCGAGACCGGCGGTGGAGAGCAGGGCCACGACGCCGGCGCGGGCCAGCGTGGACCGGTAGCGGAAGGTCATTGTTCCCCCGGGGATAGGGAGGCGAGATCACGCCGAACGAACGGACGGTACCGGAGCGACGCGTCGTGACGCCAGGACCCGGAGGTGGGAATTCCCATCGATACCGGCAGACGGCAGGGGCGGGATGGTCACCCATCCCGCCCCTGCCGCGGTGCGTTATGTGAACGGCCCTCATGGGCCGATGGAGGACGACGGTCCCCGACGACGCCGCAAGCGTAATGGCGTCGCCGGCTCACCGGGCCGCGCTCGCCCGGGTCGCCGCCGACCTGTTACCTGCCTGCTCGCGGCCCGGATCGGTGGTGTCGCGCGGGCAGGCTAGCCGCCGGTGATCACGCGGGTGAAGACCCCGGGCCGAAGCTTCACCGGAAACGGGCGGACCTCCGGCCGCATGACGGACCCCGACCGGCCGAACGGCGGAACCGGCTCAGTTGACCTCGACCAGCGGCAGCGACTTCCCGGCCCCGCCGCCGGGCAGCGCGATCGACGAGAAGTGCGAGACCACGCGGTCGTCGCTCGGGTCGTCGGCGGGCGTGTGGTGCACCGCCAGCCGGTTGTAGAGCGTGTCCCGCTGGGCCGGGATCCGGTCGGCCGACCGGATCATGCCGATCAGCTCGTGCAGGTTGGACCGGTGCCGGGCGCCGGCCGAGGAGATGACGTTCTCCTCCAGCATGATCGAGCCGAGATCGTCCACGCCCATGTGCAGCGCGAGCTGCCCGACGTCCTTGCCGGTGGTCAGCCAGGACGCCTGGAGGTGCGGCACCGTCTCGAAGAACAGGCGGGCCACCGCGACCAGCCGCAGGTATTCCAGCGTCGTCGCCTGGGTGCGGCCCTTCAGGTGGTTGTTCTCCGGCTGGTACGTCCACGGGATGAAGGCCCGGAAGCCGCCGGTGCGGTCCTGCACGTCGCGGATCATCCGCAGGTGCTCGATGCGCTCGGCGTTCGTCTCGCCGGTGCCCATCATCATGGTGGCCGTCGACTCCAGGCCCTGCCGGTGCGCCAGCTCCATGACCTCCAGCCAGCGGGCGCCGGACTCCTTCAGCGGCGCGATCGCCTTCCGCGGCCGGTCCGGCAACATCTCGGCGCCGGCACCGGCGATCGAGTCCAGGCCGGCGGCCTTGATCCGGGCGATGGCCTCGTCCAGGCTCACGCCGGAGACCTTCGCCATGTGCAGGATCTCGCTCGGGCCGATCGAGTGGATGGCGAGCTGCGGGTACGCCTTCTTGACCGAGGAGAACAGCTCCTCGTAGTACTCGACGCCGTAGTCCGGGTGGTGCCCGCCCTGGAGCATGACCTGGGTGGCACCCAGCTCGACCGCCTCACCGCAGCGGCGCAGGATCTCCTCGGTCGGGTGGGTCCAGCCCTCCTTGTGCTTGGGGGCCCGGTAGAACGCGCAGAACTTGCACGCCGTCACGCAGACGTTCGTGTAGTTGATGTTGCGATCGATGAGGTAGGTGACGATGTTGTCCGGGTAGCGGCGCCGCCGTACCGCGTCGGCCGCCTCGCCCAGCGCGTGGAAGGGCGCGTCGGTGTAGAGCAGCAGCGCCTCCTCGGGCGTGATGCGCCCGCCGTCCGCGCCGCGTTGCAGGATGTCGTCGATCTCCCGGTTCGCCGTCACATCCCCGAGCGTACGTCGCGACCGGTGGATGCCGCCGTACTGGGCCCTCCGGTGTGAGCCGAACGCACTTCCCCAAAAATATCCTCAAGATCGAAATAAAACATCGTTGGTTCGTTGACAAGATGTTGAGCATCTCGCATCATCTTGTTCGACATCCATAGACGCATTGGGGTGGGACGTGAGCGAGACGGACACCGCTCCAGGCATCGCGGCCCGTTGCCGAGCGGACGGAGGACTAACGGAAGCAACCCTCGGCGAGTTGCGAGACGAGTTGGGCTACCGCAAGCTCGGCCGCTGGGTCCTGGCCGAGATCGCCGACACGCTCAGGGCGACCGGCCTCGGTTTCTTCCCTTCCCACCGGCTCGACGCGGCGCTCAACACCGAGCCACGGCAGTCGCAGACGGTCTGGATCTACGTCCGGGACGGCGGCCCCCGAGCACGTGTGATCGATGCAATCCTTCAGCCGGACGACTGTGACGTCCGAGCGGAGCTGGACGTCATCGGCACCAAGAACCCCGCCGGCCTGACCGCCCGGCAGAAGCTCGACCGCATCAGGGAAATCGTCAACGCCTGACCGGGTCCGAGCAGCGACAGGAGAGCCTCGTCCCATGACCGCGCACGTCTTCGTCGACGAGACCAAGGAGCGAGGGCTACTCGTCGCCGCCGTGGTCATGCACCCGGCCGACCTGAACGCTGCACGCCGGTCGATTCGGGATCTCATCCTGCCCGGCCAACGCCGCATCCACTTCCACAAGGAGAGAGACGACCGGCGCCGTCAGATCGTCGACGGGTTTCTCGCGCTCTCCGCGCACGCTGTCATCTTCGACGCGAAGGACCATCGCAACGCCCGGGTCGCTCGCGAAGCCTGCCTCGTCTCTCTGGTGGAGCACACGGCGAAGATCGGGGCTGCCCGCCTCGTCCTGGAACGCGACGACTCGACCTTCCAGGCCGATCAGCGCCTGCTCTTCGAGCAGGTCAGGAAGTGTGGGGTGGACGGAAGGCTGCGGTACGACCAGCTACGCGCCCACGAGGAGTGTCTGCTGGCCGTTCCCGACGCGTTGGCCTGGTGCTGGGCCAAAGGCGGGCGCTGGAAGGACTCCATCCGCCGCATGATCAGTGAGTCGCGACAGGTCTGACGAGGCGCAGACAGCGCGAGACCCGGCTCACCCACCGTCCGGAAGGCTGCCGGGTCCACTTCCACGGGGCTAGTGCCCCTGGCAGTTGAAGGTTACCGCTGTCCGAACCGTTCGGACAAGAAATGGACGTGGCAGGCCGCGTCTACGCTCTCGGCGTGTCAGTCGTATCGCCCTCACCCGCTCCCGTACGCGTGGCCGGTGCCCGATCCGCCCTCTGGTCCCTCACCATGACCGCCGTGCTCGTCGGCTTCGGCCTCGCCGTGATCGCGGTCAGCGCGGTGGTCGGCCACCTCACCGTGGGACTGCCGATCGCCGTGCCGATCTCCGTCGCCCTGGCCGGCTGCCTCGCCTTCGCGGTCGGCCTGCGCCTGCTGCACCGGGGCTGGTGGCTGACCCTCCTGTCGGTGCTGCCGGCGCTGTTCGTGCTGGTGGGCACCGTGCAGCTCGCGCCGGAGTCGGTCCTCCGGGAACGCGGCGTCGCCCAGCAGGTGACCATCACCGACGTGGAGACCGTCGGCAAGCGGCACGAGTTCGTCCTTCAGGGCGACACCGGCCGGCTCGACGAGCCGTTGGTCTACCGGGGCAGCTCCCCCGGCTACCGGGTCGGCCAGCGGCTGACGGTGGTCGTCGACCCTCGGGGCGAGGTGGAGCTGGCCGACGAGCGGGACGTGGACCCGGACGGAAAGCGGGCCATGCTCGTGCTCGGTGCGGCGGGATGGACCCTGCTCACGCTGGTCGGCGGGTGGCGCGGCCACGTCAGCCGGGCCCGTGGCCGCGCCGCCACGGCACCGCCCGTGGTGTTCTGACCGGCGACGCCGCTACGCGTCGTAGTCGACGGTCAACTCGTCGGTGACCGGGCTGGACTGGCAGGTCAGCACGTAACCGGCGGCCACCTCGTCCGGCTCCAGCGCGTAGTTGCGCGCCATCGTCACCTCACCCGCCGTCACCTTCGCCCGGCAGGTCGAGCAGACGCCGCCCTTGCAGGCGTACGGCAACTCGCCGCGCACCCGCAGCGCCGCGTCGAGCACCCGCTCGTCCCGGCCCATCGTGAAACTCGACGAGCGGCCGTCCAGCACGATCGTCACGTCGGTGCCGGACCCGGGCCGGTCGGCCTCGCGGCGGACCGGCTCCGGCGGCGCGTCGACGTGGAACAGCTCGGTGCGCACCGCCGCGTCCGGCACGCCGCGGCCCGCCAGCACCGCCTTGGCGTCCACCACCATGCCGTACGGGCCGCAGAGGAACCACTCCTCGATCTCGTCGCCGGGGACGAGAGTGTCGAGCAGCCGGGTCAGCCGGTCGGCGTCGATCCGCCCCGACAGCAACGCCGACTCGCCCATCTCCCGGGACAGCACGTGCACCAGGTGCAGCCGGGTCGGATAGCGGTCCTTCAGGTCGGCCAGCTCCTCGGCGAACATCACCGAGTTCGCCGTGCGGTTGCCGTACACCAGCGTGAACGTGCTGCGCGGCTCGGTCGCCAGCGCGGTCGCGGCCAGCCCGAGCACCGGGGTGATGCCGGAACCGGCGACCACCGCGCCGTACCGGCGGGCCCGGTCCGGGGTGAACGCGGAGGTGAAGTGCCCCAGCGGCGGCAGCACCTCGACGGTGTCGCCGCCCCGCAGCGCGCCGCAGGCGAAGGCGGAGAACGCCCCGCCCGGGACCTCACGCACCCCGATCCGCACCCGGCCGTGCCGGGCCAGCTCGTCCGGGGTGGAGCAGATCGAGTACGACCGCCGCACCTCCCCGCCGTCGCCCTCGGCCGGGCGGCGGACGGTGAGGTGCTGCCCGGCGGAGAACGCGAACGTCTCGCGCAGCTCCTCGGGCACGGCGAACGTGATCGACACCGAGTCGTCGGTGAGCCGGTCCACGGCGGCCACGGGCAACGGGTGGAAGACCGGCCGGCGGCGCACCGGCCGGGTGATGGTGACAGTCACAGCGCCTTCAGGTGGTCGAAGGGTTCGGAACAGGAACGGCAACGCCACAGCGCCTTGCACGCGGTGGAGCCGAAGCGGCTGATCTGGCTGGTCTCCGGCGACCCGCAGCGCGGGCAGCGTACGGCCAGCGTCAACGGCACCACCGTGCCCTCACCGCGCGGCGCGGGCGGGGCGATGCCGGCGGCGGCCAGCTTGGCCCGGCCGGTGTCGGAGATCCAGTCGGTGCTCCACGCCGGGTGGTAGACGGTACGGACCTCGGCGTCCGGGTGCCCGGCGGCGGCCAGCGCCCGGCGGATGTCCGCCCGGATCACGTCCATGGCCGGGCAGCCCGTGTAGGTGGGGGTGATGGTGACGACGACCCGGCCGGTGTCCGGCTCCTCGTCGACCGCGCGCAGGATGCCCAGCTCGTCGATGGTGATGACCCGGATCTCCGGGTCCACCACCGCCGCCGCGGCCGCCCTCGCCTCACTCACCAGTGCCACTCCGGGCTCCGCTCCGCCGCTCGCCTCGCGCTCACCAGTCGGCTCCGGGGTGGGCGCGGTGCAGCACCTGCATCTCGGCGAGCAGGTAGGAGAGGTGTTCGGTGTGCAGGCCGTCCCGGCCGCCACCCGGCGTCCAGCCCGTCTCCGGGCGGGTGAGCGTGGCCTCGTCCAGCACCGCTGTCACCGTGGCGTCGAAGTCGGCCCGGAGGCCGGCCGGGTCGACCGGCGCCGCCGGGGACGGGTCGAACAGCTCGTGGACGTACGGCCACACCTGGTCGACCGCGTCCTGCATGCGCCGGTGCGACTCCTCGGTGCCGTCGCCGAGCCGCTTCACCCACAGCGCGGCGTGGTCCAGGTGGTACGCCGACTCCTTGCGCGCCTTCGCCCCGACCGCCGCCAGCCGCTCGTCCGCGCAGCCGGCCAGCGCCGTGTAGAGCGGCACCTGGTACGCGGCCAGGAAGAACAGTTTCGCCATGGTCACGCCGAAGTCGCCGTTCGGCAGCTCGACCAGCAGGCAGTTGCGGAACTCGCGGTCGTCGCGCAGGTAGGCCAGGGCGTCCTCGTCCCGGCCGGCGCCCTCCAGCTCGCCCGCGTACGTGAGCAGCAGCCGCGCCGCGCCGAGCTGGTCGAGGGCGATGTTCGCCAGCGCGATGTCCTCCTCCATCTCGGGAGCGCGGGAGGTCCACTCACCGAGGCGCTGCGCGGCGATGAGCGCGTCGTCGCCGATGGCGAGCGTGAAGTCGAAACTCATAGGTGGGCAGCCCCTTCGGGGACCTCGTAGAACGTCGGGTGGCGGTAGACCTTGTCGGCGGCCGGGTCGAAGAAGGCGTCCTTCTCGTCCGGGCTGGACGCGGTGATCGCGCTCGCCGGCACCACCCAGATGGAGACGCCCTCCTGGCGGCGGGTGTAGAGATCCCGCGCGTTGCGCAGGGCCAGCTCGGCGTCGGGGGCGTGCAGGCTGCCGACGTGGGTGTGTGACAGGCCACGGCGGGCCCGCACGAACACCTCCCACAGGGGAGATGACTGGCTGCTCATGCCGGACTGACCGGGCATGCCCTC
>NZ_JBEZMS010000018.1:0-79840 GCF_040652815.1 Micromonospora sp. NPDC048169 | reverse complement strand
ACACGGCCCTCGCTTCGCTCGGTGCGTTCGCTCATGCCGAGCCGAACGGGCATGCCCTCACGGCCCTCGCTTCGCTCGGTGCGTTCGCTCATGCCGAGCCGAACGGGCATGCCCTCACGGCCCTCGCTTCGCTCGGTGCGTTCGCTCATGCCGCGACCGGTTCCTTTCGCTCCACCCGCTTCGCGGCGTACGCCGCGGCGGCCTCCCGTACCCACGCGCCGTCGGCGTGCGCCTTGCGCCGGTGCGCCATCCGCTCCCTGTTGCACGGCCCGTCGCCCTTGATCACCCGCATCAGCTCGTCGTAGTCGGGCTGGGTGTAGTCGTACGCCTGCCGCTCGTCGTTCCAGCGCAGGTCCGGGTCGGGGAGGGTGAGGCCGAGCACCTCCGCCTGACCGACGCACATGTCGACGAAGCGCTGACGCAGCTCGTCGTTGGAGAAGCGCTTGATCTTCCAGGCCATGGACTGGGCGCTGTGCGTCGAGTCGCCGTCGGGCGGGCCGAACATGGCCAGTGACGGGTACCACCAGCGGTCGACCGCGTCCTGCGCCATCGCCTTCTGCGCCGGGGTGCCGTGCGCCAGCGTGTGCAGGATCTCGTAGCCCTGCCGCTGGTGGAACGACTCCTCCTTGCAGACCCGGATCATCGCGCGGGCGTACGGGCCGTAGGAGCAGCGGCACAGCGGCACCTGGTTGACGATCGCCGCGCCGTCCACCAGCCAGCCGATCGCGCCCACGTCGGCCCAGGTCAGCGTCGGGTAGTTGAAGATCGAGCTGTACTTCTGCCGCCCGTCGAGCAGCAGCTCCACCAGCTCGTCGCGGCTGATCCCGAGCGTCTCGGCGGCGGCGTAGAGGTAGAGGCCGTGCCCGGCCTCGTCCTGCACCTTCGCGAGCAGGATCGCCTTGCGCTTGAGCGACGGCGCGCGGCTGATCCAGTTGCCCTCCGGCTGCATGCCGATGATCTCGGAGTGGGCGTGCTGGGCGATCTGCCGGATCAGCGTCCTGCGGTACGCCTCGGGCATCCAGTCGCGGGGCTCGATCTTCTGATCCGCGCTGATCACGTCGGCGAAGTACGCCTCGACGTCCTCGTCGGCCACCGCGCCGCCGCGCCGGGACCGCGCCGCCGCCTCGCGCAGCGCCGCCTCCGCGGCCTCCACCTCGCCGAGCAGGCCGCCGCCCGGAGCGTCCTCCGGCGGGGCGAAGTCGTTGCCATACATGCAGCCAGTGTTACAGCTCGGCACGAACCACACCAGGGGGTGTAACAGGTTTCGGCGATCGTCTCGCGTAACCGGGCACATGCGCCCCCTCATCGGCCCAGGTCGCTGTGATGTCGATCACTCAGCTCCGGTTAAACCTCCCAAGAGAGGCAAAGTGGCTCAATATCCCGCCGACCCGGCAAAGTCATGGGTGTCGAGACCTGTCATCAGGACTGTCCGGAAGTAGACTTCCCCCCGGCAAACCGTTCGGCTTCATGATCGTCACCGTTCAGGCCATCGTCCCCCGGCCTGTCGGCGACCGGGCCGGACCCATGCGAAGCGCCGGTCCCCCCGGCCAGACATCTGGAGCTCACCACTCATGCGACCTCGCGTGACCATGGCGGTCGCCATCGTGGCGATCCTCATCGGTGGCGTCATGCTTGTGCCGGCCGCGTACGCGAAGTTCTCCGCCGGCGCGGGCGGCATCGGCGGCGGCGAGCAGGTCCCGGTGCCCGCCCCGACGGCGCCGGCTGCGCCGACGCTGCGCGACGCGCCGGTGTCGGTGAACTTCAAGGGCGAATTCTTCTCCTGGGCCCTGATGGATCGCGAGACCGGCAGGGTCACCGGCGCGCAGAACATGAACCAGACCAGCTCCACCGAGTCGATGCTCAAGGCCTGGATCGTCGCGGACTACCTTCGCCAGCTGGGCGACAAGCAGCCGAGCGCCGGGCTCAAGAAGGCGGCGATCCTGGCGATCCGGGACAGCGACGACGACGGCGCGAACGCCGTCTACCGGGCGGCGGGCGGCTCCTACAAGCCGCAGCCGGGCGGCCGGCCCGACCCGGTCATCGCCCGCGCTATCCGGATCTGCGGTCTGACCGACACCCGGCCCGGCACCGTGCCCGACTACAAGGGCTGGTGGAGCTTCACCGAGATGTCCCCCCGGGACGCGGCCCGCCTCGGTGACTGCATCGCCGACGGCCGCGCCGCCGGCCCCAAGTGGACCGAGTGGCTGCTCAGCGAGATGACAAAGGTGGCCGGTAGCGTCACCAAGCAGGCCACGCGATCCGGCGGCGGCCGGTGGGGCATCATCGACGGCCTGCCCGCGACGATCAAGGCGCAGGGTCCGGTGCACATGAAGAACGGCTGGACGCAGCTCGCCTACGACGGCAACTGGCACGTCAGCTGCCTTTCGTTCACCGACAAGTGGAGTCTCGCCGTGATGATGCGGTACCCGGGAAGCGCCGGCCTGCCGTACGGTGCGAAGATGTGCGCCGCCGTCGCCACCCAGCTCGTGACGCCGCAGCCCGGCGCGGCGCTCAAGGTGCCGCAGCAGCCGGTCGGGAAGCTCTGATGGCCGGTGCCCGGCGTCGGCCCGGCAGCTATCGGCGCCCGCTCGCGTTCAGCGCCCTGGCGGTAGCCCTCGTCGGCCTGCTCGGCCTCTCCCTGCGGGTGATCCCCGGCTCACCGCTGGAGGCGACCGCGAACTCGCGTCCGGAGCCGGCCGGCGAGCGGTCCGCCCAGCGGACCGTGGACCGCGGCGCGAAACCGCGGGTGGCCCCCTCGCGATCCCTGGAACCGCTGCCGTTCGAGGCGAAGAACCTGGACAGCCTCAAGATCAAGGGCTGGTACGGCTGGTCCGTGCTGGACAAGCGCACCGGAAAGATCATCGGCTCGGCGAACATGGGCCAGACGAGCACCACCGCGTCCCTGATCAAGTCCTGGGTGGTGGCCGACTACCTGCGCCTGAGCGCGGAGGACGGCAAGACGCCGAGCGACGCGAAGCTGGCCGACGCCACGAAGATCATCCGGGACAGCGACAACACCCGGGCCCAGGAGTTCTACCGGAGCGTCGGCGGCACCGACTCGATCGAGCGGCTCATCTCGATCTGCAAGCTGACCGACAGCGAGGTCGCCTCCGACGGCGGCTGGAGCCAGACGCTGCTGTCGCCCCGGGACGCCGCGCGCCTCGGCCTCTGCATCGACGACGGCCGGGCCGCCGGGCCGAAGTGGACCAAGTGGCTGCTGAACGAGATGCGCCAGGTACGCGCCCCCGGTGACTTCGGCATCCGCAAGGCGTTCCCGGCGGCCGAGCAGAAGAAGATCGCCATCAAGAACGGGTGGATCGACCGGCAGGACGAAGAGGAGTACCACGTCAACTGCCTGGCCATCGGCGACACCTGGACGATGGGCGTGATGCTCCGCACCCCGTTCGGCGTCGAGGGCGGCTGGGACTACGGCATGGACGCCTGCGAACGGATCACCAAGGCGCTGCTGCGCCCGGCCACCTGAGCAAGCTCAGCCCTGGAAGAACTCCGGGCCGCCGGCCGGCAGCGCCGGCACCTCCCCGTACGCGGCCGCCCGGCGGGCGAACTCGCGCAGCCCGGCCACCTGCCGCTCGCCGAGCGAGAAGTCGAGCGCGCGGAAGTACGTGGCGAGCGTCGCCGCGTCGAACGTCTCCCAGCGGGCCGCCGCCTCCGCCACCTGGTCCAGTTCGGCCAGGCACAGGTCACGGGAGCGCAGGAACGCCTCGTGCACCTCCTTGACCAGTCCCGGGTGGGCGGCGGCGAACTCGCGGCGTACCGCCCAGACGGCGAACACCATCGGCAGGCCGGTCCAGTCGTGCCACGCCTGCCCCAGGTCGGTCACCTCGAGACCCTTGGCCGGCGCCTCGTAGAGCGCGCGCAGCGCCACGTCGCCGATGAGCACTCCGGCGTCGGCCTCCAGCAGCATCTGGGTCAGGTCCGGCGGGCAGCGGAAGTACTCCGGGCGTACCCCGTGCCGCTCGGCGAGCAGCAGCTGGGCCAGCAGCACCCCGGTACGCGAGGTGGAGCCGAGCGCCACCCGGGCGCCGTCCAGCTCATTCAACGGGCGGGTGGACACGACGTTCACCGAGAGCACCGGCCCGTCGCTGCCGACCGCCAGGTCGGGCAGGAGCAGCAGGTCGTCGGCGTGCTTGAGGAACTCCACCAGCGTGATCGGGCCGATGTCCAGGTCACCGGCGACCAGGGCGGCGCTCAGCCGGTCCGGCGAGTCCTTGTGCAGGTCGACGTCGATGAGCGCGCCGGATCGCATCAGCCCCCAGTAGATCGGGAGGCAGTTGAGGAACTGGATGTGCCCCACCCGGGGGCGGGCGATGCGGTCGGCCATGCCCCGACCGTATCGCCGTGGCTTGCGTCGCGCCGCCGGGGGAGCCGATGGAGTGGTGAACTCCGCACCCGTAATGAAAGGAAGGGCCCCCTGTTAACGCCTGCGGTAGAGGAAGGGCCCCTTGTTAACAGCGGCGGTCACGCGGGCTCCGCCGCGGCGGGTGCGGCGCGGGCGGCGGGTGCGGCGCGGGCGGCGGGTGCGGCGTGGGCGGCGGCGCGCTCGGCGCGTACCGCGCGGCGGACCGGCCAGGCCAGCGCCACCACCACCAGCAGGCCGGCCACGCCGCACCCGGCGACGAGCGTGCGCGGGCCGGCCACCTCCAGCAGCAGGCCACCGACCAGGTAGCCACCCATCGCGGCGCCCTGGGCGGCCGCACCGAAGGTGGCGAAGGCCCGGCCCCGGGCCGCCTCCGGCACCCGCCGTGCCAGCAACAGGTTGTTGAAGACGTTGTCGCCGCCGTTTGCCACGCCGCCCAGCAGCCAGATGGGCACGAGCAGCCACGCCGAGGGCACCGCCGCCGAGACCAGCACCGCCACGCCGCATCCGCCGAGCAGCACCAGCCCGGCCCCGAGCAGCGCGCCGTCGTCGGCGAGCCGGCGGGCGACGCGGGCGAACAGCCACGCGCCGAGCACGATGCCGAGCGTCCACGAGCCGGTGACCAGGCCGTACACGGTGGCGCTGCTGCCGAGCGTCTCCCGGATGAAGAAGACCTCGATGACGTTCACCGCCCCGACCGCGCCGACCACGGCGGCCAGGCTGCCGACCATCACCGTCAGCAGCGGGTCGCGCCGCAGCCGCCACCGGGGTGCGGCCACGGCGGCGGTTCCGGCCGCCGCCCTGCGGCCTCCCCTGTGGGTACGGACGAACAGCCCGGCCGCCACCAGCGAGAGATAGCTGAGGGCGCCGAGAAGCAGTGGCACCCGGGTGCCGAACTGGCCGACGAGCAGCCCGGCCAGCGCCGGCCCGGCGAGTGCGCCCAGCGTGCCGGCGGTCTGGTTCAGCGCGCCCGCCCGGGGCAGGTCCTCGGGCAGCACCATGACCGGCACCAGCGCGGAGATCACCGGTTGGGTGACCGCGAGACCGGTGGCCAGCAGCGCCACGAGTGCGATCACCAGCACCGGATCCGTGGCGTACGCGAGCGCCACGCATGTCGCACCCTGGCCGGCCCCGGCGGCGATCAGCAGCACCCGGCTGTCCACCCGGTCGGCGAGGCGGCCGGTCAGCGGGGCGAGCGCCACGAGCGGCAGTGTCGCGGCGAGCAACAGCCCGGAGACCGCGAGCCCACCGGCCCCGGCGGACTGGAGCGCGAGCGTGAGGGCGCTGGTGACCAGGAAGTTCCCACAACTGGAGACGCCGCGCGCGGTCGCCGCGAGCCAGACGTCCGGCCAGCGCGACTCGTCAGTTGTGAAGGACATACTTCGAAAGTAATCCTTCACAACTGACGCGCGCAACCCCTCAATCGAGCGGCATCGCCCGGTACTGCGTCGCCACCGGCCGCGCTCCGGCCGGTGGATCGGCCCGGGTCCGCCGCCGGTACGGCTCCAGCAGCGCCTGGATCGCGTGATTCAACTCGGTCAACTCCTCGGCGGTCAGGAGCAGCATGCTGTCGCTGAACCAGGTCGCCGCGTACCACTCCGGCGGCTCGTCCGGCGCGCGGCGCAACCAGTCCCGGACCCGCTGGGCGTCGCGGACCATGTGCGCCTCCACCAGCGCCGCCTCGGCGGCACGCGCCTCCGGGTCGGCGCCCGGCCCCACCTCGACGCGGTACGACGGATTCACCGCCTGCCAGACCCGCTCCCGGGCGTCACCCCGGCCGGGAGCCTGCTGGACCAGCCCGAACTTCGCCAGCTCGCGCAGGTGGTAACTGGTCGCACTCGGCGACAGCCCGGCGATCTCGGCGCACTCGGTGGCCGTCGCACCGCCCTCCAGCGTCCCGAGGTGTTCCATGATCGCCATGCGGGCCGGGTGAGCCAGTGCCCGCATCACCTGCGGGTCACTGATCGTCACCCGACTCCTGCCGGGAAGCGCCTCCGTCATGCCTCAATGATCCCGGGTCCGCCGACGCCGCCACCAGCCAGATCTTGGTACGGGGGCGCCCTCATGAGGGCGGTTCCGTACCAAGATCGGTGCCTGCTTCGGAAATTCGGTGGCGTCGGCGTTCGGGGCCGGTAGAGTCGAGGGCCGCCCGACGGCCGCGGTGAGCATGCACCGCAGCGGACGTCCCCGCGCCGGGAGCAGGCCAACCGCCCCGGACACGCGAGCGAGCCTCAGTTGAGCCATCGGAGTTCATCGTGCCCGCAACCGACCTTGACGCCACACCGAGCCTCGACGCCGAACTGGCCGCCGAGCGTGCCCACCTCGACGCCTCCCGCGCCGCGCTGACCCGGATGCGGGAACGCGCCGAGGCGCTCTTCGCCACCGGCGACAAGGTGGCCGGTGACTCGTACACCGCCGAGCAGCTCGGCCGGCACATGGCCCGGCGGGTCAAGGAGCTGGCCGACGACCCGAGCACCCCGCTGTTCTTCGGCCGCCTGGACTTCGGCGGCGACGACCCGGACCACGCCGGGCGGGACTACCACGTCGGGCGGCGGCACGTCACCGACGAGCTGGGCGAGCCGCTGGTGCTGGACTGGCGGGCACCGGTCTCCCGGTCGTTCTACCGGGCCAGCGCACGCGATCCGCAGGGCGTCGCCGTACGCCGCCGGTTCGGGTTCAGCGCCGGGACGCTGACCAGCTTCGAGGACGAGCACCTGGCCCGGGGCGAGGAACTCGGCACCGCCAGCCGCATCCTCACCGCCGAGATCGAGCGCCCGCGCGTCGGCCCGATGCGCGACATCGTCGCCACCATCCAGCCGGAGCAGGACGAACTGGTCCGGGCCGACCTGGCCGACTCGATCTGCGTACAGGGTGCCCCGGGCACCGGAAAGACGGCGGTCGGGCTGCACCGCGCCGCGTACCTGCTCTATCTGCACCGGGAACGGCTGCGCCGCTCGGGTGTGCTGATCGTCGGGCCGAACCGGGCGTTCCTGTCGTACATCGCGGCGGTGCTCCCCGCCCTCGGGGAGGTCGAGGTCGAGCAGGCCACTGTGGAGGACCTGGTCGCTCGGGTGCCGGTCCGCGCGGTGGACGACCCGGCCGCCGCCGCGCTCAAGCACGACGTCCGGATGGCCGAGGTGCTGCGCCGGGCCGTCGAGGCCCACATCGGTACGCCGACCGAGCCGATCATGGTGTCGGACGGCTCGTACCGGTGGCGGATCGGGCTCGACCCGCTGTACCGGATCGTCGCCGAGACCCAGGCGGAAGGGCTGCCGTACGCCACCGGCCGGGAACGGGTCCGGGCGCGGGTGGTGGGGCTGCTGCAACGGCAGGCCGAGGCGCGCCGGGCGGAGTCGCCGAGCGACGCCTGGCTGCGCCGGATGAGCCGGATCAAGCCGGTCACCGACCTGCTCGACGCGGTCTGGCCGGCGCTCACCCCGGACGGGCTGCTGCACCGGCTGCGCACCGACGCCGACGCGCTCGCCGCCGCCGCGGACGGCCTGCTCACGCCCGAGGAGCAGGAGCTGTTCCGCGCCGGCAAGACCGCGCGCACCGCGAAGGCGACCCGGTGGACCGCCGCCGACGCGGTGCTCGTCGACGAAGTCGCCGGGCTGCTCGAACGGCCCGCCGGCTTCGGGCACGTGGTGGTCGACGAGGCGCAGGACCTCTCCCCGATGCAGTGCCGCGCCATCGCCCGGCGCAGCGAGCACGGCTCGATCACGCTCCTCGGGGACCTCGCCCAGGGCACCGCGCCGTGGGCGGCTACCGACTGGCGGGAGTCCCTGGCCCACCTGGGCAAGCCGGACGCCGCCGTGGTGCCGCTGAGTGTGGGCTTCCGGGTGCCGGCCGCCGTGGTCGCGTTCGCGAACCGGCTGCTGCCGGCGCTCGCCGTCGACGTACCCCCGGCCCGGTCGCTTCGCCACGACGGCGCGCTCGACGTGCGTACCGCCGAGGACCTGACGGCCGCGACGGTGGCCGAGGTGCGGGCGGCGCTCGCGCACGACGGCTCGGTCGGTGTGATCGCCGCCGACGACGCTGTCGACCGGCTGCGCGCGGCGCTCGCCGACGCGGGTGTCGAGACCGCTACCGCCGACGACGTCGAGGCCGCGGCGCGCGTCACCGTGGTTCCGGCGACGCTGGTCAAGGGCCTGGAGTACGACCACGTGGTGGTCGTCGAGCCGGCCGCGATCGTGGCCGCCGAGCCGCGTGGGCTGCATCGCCTCTACGTGGTGCTGACCCGGGCGGTCTCCCGGCTGGCCGTGCTGCACCGCGAGCCGCTGCCCGCGCCGCTGACCGCCTGACGCGGTCAGACGGCCAGCGCGGCGGCTACCTCGCGCAGCGGGCGGCCCGACTCGGCGATCGGCACGGTGAACGACAGCCAGGAACCGTCGGTGAAGTCGATCCGCAGCCGCTTCGGGTTGAGCCGGTGCCAGCCCACCCGCGCGGAGGCGATTTCCGCACGCGCGGCCGACCAGGCCACCGCGGTCTCGGCCAGCGCGCGTTCCTCGGCCTCGCGCCCGGCGAGCAGCTTGACGCCGCCGGTGCGGCAGACCACCAGCCGCCGGTCGGTGACCGCGAGCAGCGTCTCCCGGACCTGGAGGTCGGGCCGGGCCGGGCGGAGCGCGCGGTGCAGCCGGGAGGCGGCCGAGCCGGGTGCGCCGCGCCCGGCGATCCCCCAGCCGATCGCGTCGACCAGGCGGTCGCCGCGATCCCAGGTGGCAAGGGGCAGCAGCACGTTGAGCAGCACCGAGCCGGCAGTCCGCCGGCTCGGCTCGGCGGTGGGCTCCGGCTCGGGCGGCGGAGCCGGGGCGAGCCCCTGGCCGACGTCGGCCTTGGCGTGGGCCAGGACGCGCTCGCCCGGCTCGACGAGCAGGCCGATCCGGTCGCGGTATCTGGTCTCGTCCATCGGCTCAGTATCGGTCGTGGCCGTAGCCGTCGTCGGCGGGGCGCTCCGCGCCCGGCGCGTTGCTCATCACCTCGCCGACGATCTCGCGGACCCGGGCGGCGGCGGCCTCCTGCGCCCGGTTCGCCGCCGAGGTGATCTCCTCGGCCAGCGTGTACGAGTCGAGGCGCATGGCCCGTGCGTTGATGTCGGTGGAGAGGATCTTGCCGTCGGCGGCGGCCACGACGGTGACCAGGCCGGAGTCGCTCACGCCCTCGGCGCTGCTCTGCTCCAGCTCGGCCATCCGCGCGCCGAGTTCACGCTGCCACCCGTCCAGGTTGCGGGCGAGCGCCTCGATCCGGTCCAGGGCCGGGAACGTCATTGCTGCCTCTCAGTTCACGATCGAGTCGAACACGTTCTGCACGCCCTTGGTGTACGGGCCGAGATCGTCGCGGTACGTGCCGTCCACCAGGTAGTTGCGGTCCTTGCGCCCGTCGGAGACGTCGTGCAGGCCCATGCCGGTGTCGAGCAGGGCACCGCCCATGCCGGGGATGTTCACCGGGGACGCCTGGTTGATGACGAACTTGCCCGGGAAGAGGACGGCGGCGCGTTCGACCTTGAAGGCGAGCGCCGCCTTCGTGTAGCCGGACTTGTTGAACGCGCTGTACGCCTTCTTGGCCCGGCGCAGCTCCATCACCACCTTGGCGTAGTGCTCGATCAGGTTGGCGACCTTCTGGAGCTTGGTGGCGAGCTTCGTGAGGATCTCCGCGAACCGCGCCACGATCTTCACCATGCGGCCGACCGTGGTGGCGAGTCTCGCCAGCACGCGTACCACTGTGGCGGCCAGGCTCACCCCGGCGCTCAGCACCGCCGCCACCGCCGCGATGATGACCTCGGTCAGGAACCAGAGCAGGAACTCCAGGATCAGTTCGACCAGCAGGTTGAACGCGTCCACCGCCGCGTTCGCGGAGTCGACCAGCACCTCCTTGGTGCCGTCCAGCCCCGCTGCGAGGTCGTCCATCGCCGCCTCGATGGACTGCATCGAGGCGTGGAACTTCTCCGCCGCGTCGCCGTTCCAGGCGCCGCGCAGCCGGGCCCGGTCCGCCACCTGGTCACCGGCGATCTGCCGGACCGCCTCGCCGGTGGTCATCGCGAGCTGGGCCGCCCGCATCAGGTCGTCCGGCTCACCGGCGACCAGTTCCAGGAGCTGCTCGAACGGCCAGAGCACCGCGTTCGACAGCGGCTTGAACGGGTCGGGCGTGCCCGACACGATCTGCTCGAAGTAGGTCTTGTTGCGCTGGAGCGCCTCGGTGCTCATCGCCCCACCCCTCAGCCGCCGGCGGTGAACATGGTGTCGTTCGCCGCGTCCGTGTCGTCGTAGGCGGCGGCCGTCTCCATCAGGCCCGAGGCGATGGTCAGCATGGTCTCGGCGCCGTCGGCCAGCCCTTGCAGGCACGCCTCGAACTGCTGCTCGTACGCGGCGGCGAGGCTGAACGACGCGGGCATCACGCCGAAGGAGTGCCGGGCCACGTGGCCGTCGCGGAACATCCGCTCCAACTCGCGGAACCGGGAGGAGCGGTCCCGGGAGGCGAGCGCGAACGTCCTCAGCGCCTCCGGCTGGACGTCGAGATTCCTGCTCGGACTGGTCACGGACCCTCCCCAGTGTCCGGTCGGAACTTCCACCGTCGTCGACGGCGTCACCAGACTAGGGGATGCGCGCAGCCGGGCACGGGACACCGCGACTGGCGCGGGCACGGTAGACAGGGGATGCACAGCCCCTCCGCCCGAGGAGACCACCGATGATCCTGGCCCGCGCCGAACAGGTCAGCCGCCGCTACGGCGAGGTGCTGGCGCTGGACCGGGTCGACCTGACCGTCCGGGCCGGGGAGCTGGTCGGCCTGCTCGGGCCGAACGGCGCCGGCAAGAGCACACTGATCAACCTGCTGGTCGGGCTGCGCCGCCCCACCGCCGGCCGGGTCGAGCTGTGCGGCGGCGATCCGCGCGACCCGGCGAGCCGGCGGCAGCTCGGCGTCACGCCGCAGGAGACCGGCCTGCCGGGCACGCTGCGGGTCGGCGAGGTGGTCGACTTCGTCTCGGCGCACTTCCCCGACCCGGTGCCGCGGGGCGAGCTGCTCGACCGGTTCGGCCTCGCCGACCAGGCACGCCGGCAGACCGGCGGTCTCTCCGGCGGGCAGCGTCGCCGGCTCGCGGTGGCGCTGGCGTTCGTCGGCCGTCCCCGGCTGGTGGTGCTCGACGAGCCGACCACCGGCCTCGACGTGGAGGCGCGGCACGCGCTCTGGGACGCGATCCGCGGCTTCCACGCCGACGGCGGCACCGTGCTGCTGAGCAGCCACTACCTGGAGGAGGTGGAGGCGCTCGCGCAGCGGGTGGTGGTGATCGGCCACGGGCGGGTGCTGGCCGACGACTCGGTGGCGGCCATCCGCGGGATCGTCGGCGTACGCCGGGTCAGCCTGGTCGCCGACGACCTGCCGGCGCTGCCGGGCGTGGTCACCACCGAACGCGCCGACGGGCGGGTGCACCTGCTCACCACCGACGCCGACCAGCTCGTCCGCGACCTGGTCACCTCCGGGGTGCCGTTCCACGATCTGGAGGTCCGGCCCACCTCGCTGGAGGAGGCGTTCCTCGCCATCACGGCCGACGACCGGCCCGCGCCCACCCCCGCCTAGGAGACCGCCGTGCCGCTCGCCCTGGTCCACGCCCGCTACCACCTGTTGGAGATCATCCGGGTGCCGGTGGCGGTGGTGGGCAGCGCGTTCTTCCCCGCCGCCTCGATGCTCTTCTTCGTGGTGCCGTTCGCCGGCGACGACCCGGCCGGCGCCACCTACGCCACCGCCGCCATGGTGACGTTCGCGGTGATGACCGCCAACATCTTCCAGTACGGCGTAGGCGTCTCCGAGGACCGCGACCAGCCCTGGAACCCGTACACCCGGACGCTGCCGACGGGACCGGCTCCGCGGCTGGCCGGGCGGATCCTGGCCGGGGTGGTCCTGACCTACGTGTCGATGATCCCGGTGGTGGTGATCGCGGCGGTCGCCACCGAGGCGCGGGTCAGCGCGGTGCGGTTCCTCCTCGGCCTTGGCGCCGTGGCCGTGGTCTCGGTGCCGTTCACGCTGCTCGGCCTGACGATCGGCTACTCGCTGCCGAGCAAGGCCGCGATCGTGGTGGCACAGGTGATCTTCTTCCCGCTCGCGTTCGGCGGTGGGCTCCTCTCCGGGCCGGACGACGCGCCCGGCTTCATCAAGGCGATCGCCCCCTACCTGCCCACCCGGGGCGCCGTGGAACTGATCTGGGCGGCGGTCACCGACTTCCGGCCGGACACCCGGGCGCTGGTGATGCTCGTGGTCTGGGTGCTGGTGCTCGCCGCGCTCGCCGGCTGGGCGTACCGGCGGGACGAGGGACGCCGCTTCAGCTGACCTTTTGTCCGGTTCCGGCCCGGTGGCCGACCCGGCGGTGCCACGATGCCGACAGGGCGGGCGAGCGGAGCCGCCCCCGGCGAGAGGGGTCACCGTGAACGGCGTCGAGCCCGGCACGCCCTGCTGGACGGACTTGGCCACGCCCGGTCTGGACGACGCCCGACGGTTCTACCCCGAGCTGTTCGGCTGGACCGGGCAGGTCTCCCCCGAGCCGGAAGCCGACGGCTACACCGTCTTCCGCAAGGACGGCAAGGCGGTCGCCGGGGCCGGGCCGCCCGCCACGCCGGACCAGGTGCCGGTCTGGTCGATGTACGTGGCGACCGACGACGCCGACCTGGTCGCGACCCGGGTGGAGGCGGCCGGCGGGCAGGTGGTCGTCTCGCCGTTCGACGTCGCCCAGCAGGGCCGGATGGCAGTGCTCGCCGACCCGGCCGGCGCGGTGTTCAGCGTCTGGCAGCCGATGGCGATGCGCGGAGCCGAGCTGTACAACGCGCCGGGTGCGATGTGCTGGAACGAGCTGGTCACCCCCGACCCGGAGGGCGCGAAGGAGTTCTACGCGCTGGTCTTCGGCTGGCATCCGGAGGAACGACCGGCCGGGCCGGACGCGTACACCGGCTGGCGCTGCGGCGCCCGGATCGTCGCCGGGATGCTGCCCCGGGCCGAGCCGCTGCCGGCGGACCTGCCCGCGTACTGGGCTGTGTACTTCGCCGTGGAGGACACCGACGCGACCGCCGCCCGGGCCGCCGAACTGGGCGGCACCATCCTGGTCCCGCCCCGCGACAACCCGGCCGGACGCGGCGCCGCCCTACGCGACCCGTCCGGCGCCCTCTTCTCCATCTCCACCCTCCGCTGACCCACACCCCCCACCCCCACCCGCCCCTGCCCGCAGTCGTCTTGCAGTTGCGGCCCTCCCGACGGGGCATACACCCCTTTTGCCGGGACTAAAAGTGCAAGATCGCCGGGGTGAGGCGAGGACCGTCGAGATCTTGGTACGAATCGGCCCTCCCGGGGGCCATTCCGTACCAAGATCTATCTGCCATCCCGGGAAACGGGACACCGATCCAGGATGCGAGACGGCGACCGCCGAGGGAGGGGGTCAGGTTGGGCGGACGGGGACCACGAGGGGGCCGTGGTCGCCGGGGATCACTCGGATGTGGGCACGGTAGTGGCGGGCCAGCAGCTCCTCGGTGAGCACCTCCTCCGGCGGCCCGGCGGCGGCCACCCGGCCGTCGGCGAGCAGCACCAGGCGGTCGGCGTACTCGCCGGCGATGGAGAGGTCGTGCATGGTGGCGAGCACCGTCAGGCCGTGCTCGCGGCGGAGCTGGTCGACCAGTTCCAGCACCTCCTGCTGGTGCCCGATGTCCAGCGCGCTGGTCGGCTCGTCGAGCAGCAGCAGGGTGGCCCCCTGGGCCAGCGCCCGGGCCAGGAAGACGCGCTGCCGCTCGCCACCGGAGAGCGTCGCCAGCTCGCGGTGGGCGAACGGGCCCAGGTCGAGCCGGTCCAGCACCTCGTGCACGGCGGCCAGGTCGGCGGCGGACTCGCGGCCCAGCGGCGGGATGTACGGGGTACGCCCGAGCAGCGCGTAGTCGAACACCGACATGCCGATCGGCACGACAGGCGACTGCGTCACGGTGGCCACGACACGGGCGCGGTCGCGGCGGCGGAGCGCGCCGATCGGCGTACCGAAGAGTGCCACCTCGCCCGGGCCGGTGAGCAGGCCGCCGACGACGCGCAACAGGGTCGACTTGCCGGCGCCGTTGGGTCCGATCACGGTGACCCACTCGCCCGCCGTGACGGTGAGGTCGACGCCGGCCAGGACCGGGCTGCCGCCCAGGTCGACGCGCAGGTCGTGGACGCGTACGGCGGGGGCGTTCACATCGCCACCCGGCGGGCGGTCCGCAGGACCAGCACGAAGAACGGGCCGCCGAGAAGCGCGGTGACCACGCCGATCGGGATCTCGGCGGGTGCGGCGGCGGTCCGGGCGACCACGTCGGTCAGGGCCAGGAACGCGCCGCCGAACAGCATCGACAGCGGCAGGATCACCCGGTGGCTGGAACCGGCGAGCAGCCGCATGGTGTGCGGCACGATGATGCCGACGAAGCCGATCAGGCCGGACGCGGAAACGGCGGCGGCGGTGCCGAGCGACGCGGCGGCGATCAGCAGGTAGCGGGAGCGCTGCGGGTGCAGGCCGAGACCGGCGGCCTCGTCGTCGCCGACGGAGAGCACGTCCAGCTCGCGGCGGTGCAGCAGCACCACCACGGAGGTGAGCACGAAGTACGGCAGGACCAGCCACACGTCGTGCCAGCCGGCGGTGGCCAGCCGCCCGAGCAGCCAGGAGTAGACCTGCTGGATGTTGTCGGAGTGCTGTTGCAGCAGGTACGTCTGCCCGGCGGCGAAGAACGCGGACACCGCCACGCCGGCCAGGATCAGCGTGGCGGGTGACCGGTCCCGTCCCCCGGCCGCGCCGAGCAGGTACGTCAGCATCACCGCGCCGAGCGACCCGACGAACGCGGCGAGCGGGATGGTGATCGGCAGCCCGGTCAGCGCACCGCCCGCGCCGGCGCCGAGGACGATGGCCGCGGTGACCGCGAAGCCGGCGCCGGCCGCCACGCCGAGCAGGTACGGGTCGGCCAGCGGGTTACGGAAGACTCCCTGGTAGCAGCCGCCGGCCAGGGCCAGGAGCGCGCCGACGAGCAGGCCGAGCACGACCCGGGGCAGCCGCAACTCGGTGATGATCGCGACTTCCCGCTCGGTGAGCCCGCTGTCCAGGTGCACACCGGGCAGCAGGTTGAGCAGTTCGGCCGCGACGCTGCCGGGCGGCAGGCTGACCGGGCCGAGGGAGACGCCCGCCACGAGCGCGACGAGCACCGCCACGACACCGGCGAACAGCCAGCGTTTGCGCAGCCCGGCGGGGCGGATCGGGGCAGCGGCAGTGCCGCGCGCCGCACGCCGCCCGGGGCGGGGCAGCAGCCGGGCACCCGGCCGGGGCGCGTCGGGCGTCCCGGCCGGGCTCGGGGCGGAGTCCGCCTGTCGTAGGGCCACGGTCAGGCCGGGACCTTGGCGGTGGCGTCCACGATCACCTTGAGCAGGTCGACCACGCGCGGGCCCCAGCGCGAGGCGATGTCGTCGTCCAGCTCGACGATCTGGTTGTTCTTCACGGCGGTGATGCCGGACCAGCCGCTGCGCGCCTTCACCGTGTCGGCGCTCTGCTTGCAGCACTTGGTGTCGGAGAGGAAGACGAAGTCGGGGTTCGCCTTGACGATGACCTCCTGGGAGAGCTGCGGGTAACCGCCGTTCTTCCCGTCGGCGTCGGACGCGTCGGCGATGTTCTCCAGCCCGGCGAGCGCGTAGATGGTGCCGATGAAGGTCTTGCTGGTCGCGCTGTACAGCTCCGGGCCCAGCTCGTGGTAGTAGGTCAGCTTCTCCGTACGCTTCGGCAGGTCCTTGGTCAGCGCGGTGATGTCGTCCTTCATCTTCCGCACCACGGCGTCCGCCTCGGCGCGGTGACCGGTGAGCGTGCCCAGGTCGGTGAGCTGGCGGTACGTGTCGTCGAGCGTGGTCGCGGCGGGAACCTGGAGGACCGGGATCTTCAGCGCGACGAGCTGGTCGGCGATCTTGTTGAGGTTGTCGGAGATGACCACCAGGTCGGGGTTGCGGGAGGCGACCGCCTCGGCGTTCGGCTGGTAGCCGGACAGGTCGGTGCGGGGCGCCTCGGGCGGGTAGTTCGACTGGTCGTCGACGGCGGTGACCTGCTTGCCGGCGCCGATGGCGAACAGCATCTCGGTGGAGGTCGGCGCGAGGGAGACGATCTTCTCGGGCCGCTTGTCCAGCGTCAGCTTGCCGACGGTGGCCGGGAACGCGCCGCCGGAGCCGCCGGCGGCGGGGGTGTCGGTAGAGGTCTTCTCGGCACAGCCGCCGAGGAGCAGCACGCCGGCCGCGAGCGCGGCGGCGAAGAGCCGGGGGGTACGTCGGGACATGGAACCTCCTGTCGGTCGAGGAGTGTGGTGCTTCGCCGACAGGAGGAAAGGCCCGCCCGCGAGGCGCCCTTCCTCGAGAGCGCGTGTCGCGACCGGGCCGCAGGCGACCTGGCTCGTCCCACGTCCGTCGGCGCCGGCGGAAGGCCGGCGCCGCGCGTACGGGGCATCACAGTTGCGGGACAGCGCCGGTTTCACACCGGCTTCGCTGTGGCACGGTCGGTGCCACCGTAGCGCACGACCAGCGGAGATCGTCGGGACGGGAGGGGGTGAGCGGGAACCCCGGCGGGGGTGGAACCGGGGTTCCCGCCCGGTGGTGAGGTCAGCAGTACTGGCTCTGCTTGCCGATCGCCCGGTACGGGCAGTCCGCGTACTCGGACAGCAGCAGCACGGCTTCCCGGTTGCGTGAGGTCTGCGCCGGGATCACCTCGTCCGGCGGGTAGAAGCCGCCGCCGGAGGCCGAGCCGGGGTACATCTCGAAGGTGTACGCCCAGATCTTGTGGGCACCCCACATCCAGTCGATGCTGGTGCCGTCGGCGATGTAGAGGTCGCTCGACTGTTCCGGGGTGTAGTTGTTCGTCGCCGCCATCTGCCGCCCGATGGTGGCGAAGGTGTTGTACTGGTCGGTGTTCATGCCGGTGGCGGTGTTGTTGTACGTGTAGCCGTACGGCCAGAGCACCAGCTGCGAGTAGGTGTGGAAGTCGATGTTGGCCTTGATCTGCTGTACCCCGCCGACGACCCGGCTGTTGACGAAGTTGCGCAGCGCCGCGGTCTCCGGTGCGGAGAAGGCGGAGGGGCCCCGGTAGGTGTCCGACGACTTCGTGCTGGACGAGCCGCCGCAGCAGCCCCACTGGTAGCCCCAGTTGCGGTTCAGGTCCGTGCCGACGGCAGTCGACCCGCTGTTGGGCTGCCGGTTCTTGCGCCAGGACCGGTAGGAGCCGGTGGCGATGTCGTACTCGCTGCCGTCCGGGTTGACGGTGGGGACGATCCAGATCTCCCGGGAGTTGACGATGCTGGTGATCCGGGAGTCGCTGCCGTAGTTGTCGGTGAAGAGGTTGAGCAGGTAGATCGCCATCTCGACGGTCAGGTGCTCGCGGGCGTGCTGCTGGGCGTTGAACAGGATCTCCGGCTCGGCCTCGTCGGTGGCGACGTTGTCGGAGATCTTCACCGCCATCAGGTCCCGGCCCTGGTACGACGTGCCGACGCTCAGCTTCCGGGCGATCGTCGGGTGGTCGGCGACCACCTTGTTCACCACGGCGGTCAGCTCGGCGTAGTCGTGGTAGTTCGAGTCGGCGGGCGGGAACGCGTTGGCGGTCATGCCCCCGTCGGCGGGTGCCGGCGCGACGTCCTTCTCGAGCCGGAATCCGAGCCGGGTGATCGCGTTGGCCTCGGCCCTGGTCGCCGTGACGTGCAGCACGCCGTGCTCGGAGTAGTCGATCGCGGCCCCGGTGGAGGCGACGGCGGTGCGGTCGGCAGCGGTGCGTGGGCCGAGCACCCGGTAGGCGACGCTGGTCGGCTCACCGGAGCCTTCCGGCGCGGGGCGGGCGACAGCGGGGGCTGCGGCCGCGGCGACGATGGTCAGGCCGACGGCGGCGGCGAGCGCCAGCCGGCGGCGGAGCGGAGAGGCGCGGAAGGCCATTGACAACCTCCTGGGGGTACGGGAGATCCCGTTGTCCGCACACTCCACCAGGAGACACATGGTCATATCAATATTCGTCTCTATCTTTACCCATCCCGACCTGATCCTCACTTCGGCAATGATTTTCTATGCCTGAACATCTGGCGAAACTTCCCGCCAAGCGCGACAGTGAACGGCAACGATGCCGTCTCCCTGTGGAGCTGCCATGTTCGGAAGACCCATGCGCGCGGCCGCCCTCGCCGGGCTCACCGCGCTCACCCTCCTCGGCACCAGCGCACCGGTCCAGGCACAAGCCCCGCGGCCGGGCGTCACGCACGACGAACAGATCACCTTTCAGGAATTCTCCCGCTTCCCCGACTGGCGTAGCGGCACCCACCAGGGCACCCGCGCCGTACCGGGCCGCCACCCGGCGCTGACCATCGACCGCCCGGCGGGGACCACCGAGTTCACCGACGAGCACACCGGCGCCACCCGCACCTGGGAGTACGCCACCTGGACCTCGCCCGAGCGGCGGATCGGCTTCGACGCCAGCGAGATGGTCGCGTCGTGGAACGCCGCCACCCCGGCCGGCACCTGGATCCAGGTCGAGCTGCACGGCACGTACAACACCGGGGCACAGACCCCGTGGTACGTCATGGGCCGCTGGGCCTCCGGCGACCAGGACGTCAAGCGCTCCACGCTGGACGGGCAGGGCGACCCGTGGTCGAGCATCTGGACCGACACGTTCTCGATCGACGACGCCGACGCCGGGGTGCTGCTGCGCTCGTACCAGTTGCGGCTGACCCTCTACCGCGCGCCCGGCCAGGCCGCCGCGCCGCAGGTCCGGATGCTCGGCGCGATGGCGTCGAACGTGCCGGACCGGTTCACCGTCACCCCGAGCCGGGGCGGCATCGCCTGGGGCACCGAGCTGGCCGTGCCGCGCTACTCGCAGAACATCCACATCGGCGAGTACCCGGAGTACGACGGCGGCGGTGAGGCGTGGTGCTCCCCCACCTCGACCGAGATGGTGGTCGAGTACTGGGGCCGCAAGCCCTCGGCCGAGGACACCTCCTGGGTCGACCCCTCCTACGCCGACCCGACAGTCGACCACGCCGCCCGGATGACCTACGACTACGAGTACTCAGGCGCCGGCAACTGGCCGTTCAACACCGCGTACGCGGCGAGCTTCCCCGGCCTGGAGGCGCGGGTCACCCGGCTGCACTCGCTGGACGAGGCGGAACGCTTCATCAAGGCGGGTATCCCGGTGGTGACCTCGCAGTCGTTCCTCGCCAGCGAGCTGGACGGGGCCAACTACGGCACCTCCGGGCACCTGTTCGTGATCGTCGGTTTCACCGCCGAGGGCGACGTGATCGTCAACGACCCGGCGTCCTCGTCGAACGACGCGGTCCGCAACGTCTACAAGCGGGAGCAGTTCGAGCAGATCTGGCTGCGCACCAAGCGCTACCGGGCCAACGGCACAGTGGCCTCCGGCTCCGGCGGCATCGCGTACCTGATCAAGCCGGCCGACCGGCCGTGGCCGGTCGGCCCGGGCTCGACCAACTGGTGAGCTGCTCGACCGGCTCGACCGGCTCGACCGGCTCGACCGGCTCGACCGGCTCGACCGGCTCGACCGGCTGGTGAACGGCGAAGGGCCCGGCGTGACATCGTCCGCCGGGCCCTTCGCCCGTCCGCTCAGCTGTCGCGGCGCTCGCCGTCCGGCTCGGCCTGGTCCTCACCGGCCAGCGCGGAGCGCAGCCGCTCCTTCTCCACGCGACGCCGCTCCGCCGCCTCCGCCATCTCCCCGGCCATCTCGTCCCGCACGCCCTTGAGCAGGAAGAACGACAGCGTGGCGGAGAAGATCAGCGCCAGCATCAGCCGCAGGAACATGTTCATGTCGACGAACCAGAGGGCCGCCAGTACGACGACGAACAGCCCGATCCGGCCCAGCGTGTACTTGAGCGCCGCGCTCATTCCCGCATTCCCACTCTCTTCGTGCCTCAGCCCGTACGCCGGGCCAGCCAGTGCACGCCATGAAACCAGACGGTGGCGTAGACCACGGTGAACACCGCCGCGGCCAACGCTCCGGTGAACAACGCGGGCAGCCCCGAGGCCAGCCCGGCGGCGAGCAGACCGGCGACTACGCCGAGCGCGATGCCGACCAGCGCGGCCACCACCCGGGCGGCGCCGAACTCCCAGGCTCGGAACTCGTCCCAGAACAGCCAGAGCGGCAGGATCACCGCCAGCCAGCCGTTCGTACCCCCGAAGCCGCTGTCGCCCACCGTGGCGAACGCGAACTCGAAGACCAGCAGCGCCAGCACCCCGATGACCAGCCCGGCCAGGGTCACACCGAGCAGGTCACCAAGGGTCAGGATGCGCCCCTCGGCGTCACGCCGGGGGAAGGCGCGCTGCTGTTCCTCGCCGCTCATCGCCAGGTCAGGCCCAGACCTGCTGCGGCTCGGACCGGCGCTCCGCCGCCGACGGGGGCGCGTCGTACTCGCGCACGATCTCGTAGCGGGTGTTCCGCTCGACCGGACGGAAGCCCGCGTCCCAGATCATGTGCAGCAGGTCGTCGCGGTGCATGGTGTTGGGGGTGCCGTACGAGTCGGCGTCGTGCGTGATCTTGTATTCGACGACCGAGCCGTCCAGGTCGTCGACGCCGAAGTTCAGCGAGAGCTGCGCCACCGACAGGCCGTGCATGACCCAGAAGCACTTGACGTGCGGCACGTTGTCGAACAGCAGCCGGGACACCGCGAACGTCTTGAGCGACTCGGCCGGCGAGGCCATCGTGGTCCGGGCCTGGATCCGGTTACGGATCTTCCCGTCCGCCGAGTCGACGAAGTCGTGCTGGTAGCGCAGCGGGATGAAGACCTGGAAGCCGCCGGTCTCGTCCTGCAGCTCACGCAGCCGCAGCACGTGGTCGACCCGGTGCCGGGGCTCCTCGATGTGGCCGTAGAGCATGGTCGACGGCGTCTTCATGCCCTTCGAGTGGGCCAGCCGGTGGATGCGCGACCAGTCCTCCCAGTGGCAGTTGTGGTCGACGATGTGCTGGCGGATCTCCCAGTCGAAGATCTCCGCGCCGCCGCCGGTGAGCGACTCCAGGCCGGCGTCCATCAGCTCGTCGAGGATCGCGTCGGCGGTGAGCCCGCTGATCTTCTCGAACCACTGCACCTCGGTCGCGGTGAACGCCTTGAGCTTGACGTTCGGCAGCGCGGCCTTCAGCTCGCGCAGCACCTTCGGGTAGTAGCGCCAGGGCAGCGTCGGGTGCAGGCCGTTGACGATGTGCAGCTCGGTGAGCTGCTCGTCCTCCATCTCCTTGGCCTTGCGGACCGCCTCGTCGATACGCATCGTGTAGGCGTCCTTCTCGCCCGGCTTGCGCTGGAACGAGCAGTACGCGCACGACGCCGAGCAGACGTTCGTCAGGTTCAGGTGCCGGTTGACGTTGAACATCACCCGGTCGCCGTTGAGCTCGGTACGCCTGTGGTGGGCCAGCCGGCCCAGCCAGGTCAGGTCGTCGCTGGCGTAGAGGGCGATGCCGTCCTCGCGGGTCAGCCGCTCCCCCGCGTACACCTTCGCCTCGAGTTCGCGCTTGAGTCCGGCGTCCATCCGTTGGCCACGTCCTTCCACCTGGGTTCCCGATCGAGCCTACGTCGCGGGTCCGACCGCCCGCCGACGTGGTGCGCCGGTTCACCGGCCGTCACGCTCCGCACATCGACATCGTCGCAACCGTGAGGTAAGACAGGGTGGGGCGGAACACACACCAGGGCCGTCCTGTCCCGACACGCCCCAACCACGCGTGACGGACCCCAGACCGGACGGGGAGCGGAATGGCTCACAGCACCAAGGCCCGACGGCGACGAGCACGGCAGCCGGTGATCTCACCGATCCTGCGCCCGGCGCTCTGGTCCGCCCTCCTGGGTGCGGTGGCGGCCGCGGCGCTCGCCACACCGGCATGGGCCGACCCGCTGCCCGACGCCGTGCCCGACACCGGCTCCCGGCCCCAGGTCACCGGCCCCCTGCAACTGCCCGGCTCGTCCGGCGCCGTTCGCGGCGTACCAGGCACCGTTCCTGGCGTGCCAGGCACCGTCCCGGGTCTGCCGGGCACCGTCCCGGGCCTGCCCGGCGTCACCACTCCCGGCGGCGCGGCGGGCCTGCCCGGCACCACAGGCGTCGCCAACCCGGGCGACGGCCCGCTGATCGCGCAGATCAACCAGCTCGACGCCCGGGTCACGCTGCTCGGCGAGGAACTGCTCCGGATCAAGACCGAGCGGGACGCCGCACAGACCGAGCTGACCCAGGCCGCCGCCCGGCTCAAGGAGGCCCGGGACGCGCTCACCCGCGCCCAGGAGAACGCCAAGAGCGCCGCCGCCGACGCGGTCAAGGCGGACGCGGCTCTGCCGCCCGGCGAGTTCGGCGCCAGCCTGCGTGACTTCGCCAACCTTCAGCGCATCACCCGGGGCGACAAGGCCGAGGGCGCCACCACGTCGGTGACCGGCGAACTCCTCCGCGCCACGAGCGCCGAGCGGGTCGCGCGGGAGGCACACGACTCGGCGCGGCGCCGGGCCACCGAGAAGGCGGCGGCGTTCACCCGTGCCGGGGCCGACCTGCGCAAGCAGGAGACCGCGCTCGTCGCGCTGCGCAAGGAGAACGCGGCGAAGCTGCTGGAGATCGAGCGCCTGGCGGACGCCGCCGAGCAGCGGCTCGGCACCTCGTACGTGGTCGACCAGAGCATCGACGGCCTGGTGGCGGACCCGAAGGCGCTGGCCGCCGTGCGCTACGCCCTCGCCCAGCTCGGTGACCCCTACCTGTGGGCCGCCGAGGGCCCGGACCGGTTCGACTGCTCCGGCCTGATGCTCGCCTCCTACCAGTCCGCGGGCTACCGGGGTCTGCCCCGCGTCGCCAAGGACCAGTACTTCGCCACCCGTTCCCGTACCGTCTCGCCGAACGCCCTGCTCCCCGGCGACCTGCTGTTCTTCGCGTCGAGCAGCAGCTGGACGAGCGTCCACCACGTCGCCATGTACATCGGCAACGGCAAGATGGTCGAGGCGCCACGAACGGGTGACGTGGTCAAGATCTCGGTGGTCCGCTGGTCCCGGCTCTACGCCGCGACCCGGGTGATCGGAGCGGTACCCGCCCCGGCCACCCCCGTACCGCCGCCGACCGTGCCGACGACGCCGACCACGCCGGCCACCCCGAAGCCGTCGACCACGCCCAAGCCGACGCCCAGCACGCCGAAGCCGTCGACCACGCCCAAGCCGACGCCCACCACTCCGAAGCCGACCACGCCCACGCCGAAGCCGACGACGTCCAGCCCGGCGCCCACCACGCCGCCGCCCAGCCAGTCGGCGGAGCCGGAGCCCAGCCAGAGCGCGAGCGCCGAGCCGGACACCAGCAGTGCCGCACCGAGCAGCAGCAGCGTCGCCCCGTCGAGCAGCACGTCCGGCAGCGGCTCGGCCAGCCCGAGCAGCAGCGCCGACTGACCCGACCGCCGCTCCGGCTGTGTTCCCGGGCCGGAATATGGCACGGTGAGATCCAGGCACTTCCGGTCGGCGCCACGGCCGGAGGCGAGCGTGGGTGCGGAGGGCGAGATGGGCGAGCAGGACGTTCCGGCGGCGAAGGTCCACCCGGGACCGACGCCCGACCCCGCCGACCCGACCGGCGACGACGACGGGTCGGCCCTCGCGGGGCCGGTGGCCGTCGCGCGGGCGCGGGTATCGGTCGCCGGCGCGGCCGTAGCGCCGCCCGCCGGTGCCGAGCAGCCGCTACCGCAGGCCGGCCCCACCACCTATCGGGCGGGCACCCCGGCGGACACCCCACCGCCGCTGGACCGGCGCCTGCCCGGCGCCACAGTGCCGCCGTCCAGTTGGTCCGCCTTCTCCGTGGCCGAACGTCAGGCGACGCCCCAGCCGGTCACCGTGCCGTCCGGCTCGGCTGGCGTGGCGCCCGGGCCCGTCGCCACACCGGCCGAGCCGGACGGCGACGCTTCCCCGGGCACGACCGGCGGCGCTCCGGCGGCCATCCCCGCACCCCGCGTCTCCGGTTCCGCACGTGTGCCCGCGCCCGCTCCGCCTGCACCGCCCGCACCCAGGCCGTCGGCACCCGCGCCGCCCGCCGCCACGGACGCGGCCGCAGGGGACGTCGCGGCACCCGCCGACGCCGTGGACCCGGCAGGCCCTGACAACGCACCGGCCCGGCAGGCGGACGCCGCCGACGGAACCGGCTCGGGACCGCACCACGGCTCCGCGACCTCGCCCGCCGAATCCGCCGAGACGGCGCCGGCCGCCGCCGACCGCCCGGCCCCGCTCGGTGGCGCGTCCTCGGCAGCTGAGCCAGGCGCACCCGCCCGGGCCAGCGCATCCGTGCCCGGCCTGAGCCGCGTCTCGGCCGAGGAGGTCGCCGCCTCGGTGGGGGCCGCCCCGCCCGCCGCCGCCACCGTCTACCGGGCCGGGCCGGTGAACCCGGAACCGCCGGAGCCGGTCCAGCCACCGGAGCCCGCGCAGCCTCCGACGCCGAACGGCCCGGAGCCCGAGCCGGCGCCGACCCCGGTGCCGGGTCCGACGCCGCCGTCGCCGCCGGTCCCCGAGCCGGAACCTCCGCTCCGGCCCACGCCGCCTCTGCCCCCACCGCCCGCGCCCACCCCGCCGGCGCCGGCCCCACCCGGGCCGGTGCCGCCGGTGCCCGGGCCGCCGGTGCCGCCGCCGGGTCCGGCGGTACCCCCGCCACCGGCCCCGCCGGGACCGATGCCCGCGCCGCCGTTCCCGCCACCACCGGCGATGACCGGCGCTCCGGACCCGCTGCCCGCGCCGCCGTTCCCGCCACCACCGGCGAGGAGCGACGCTCCGGACCCGCTGCCCGCGCCGCTGTTCCCCGTCCCGCCGGCCGCACCGGCGTTCCCGCCCGCGCGGGCCGCCGTACCAGGTCCGCCGGCCGCGCCGGCCCCGCTCGTCGCGCCACCGGTCACGCCCGGCACGTCAGGCGCCGCGCAGCCGTCGTGGGCCGCCGCACCCGTGCCGGACCCACCGCCCGTGGTGCCGGCCCCGGCGCTGCCGACCTGGCCGCCGCCGGCCGTGCCCGCCCGCGACGCCGACACGACCCGTCCGGTACGCCCGCAGCCCGCCGGCCCGGACCTCGCCACCGCCGCGTACGGCGGGACGGACGGCCCGGGATTCGCCACCGTGTCCTTCCCGCAGGGCAACCCGCTGGAGAACTCCGGTTCCCTGACCGGGCACATCCTGGCCCAGGGCTGGTCCGAGGACAGCCCGGCCGCCCGGGGCGGCAACACCAAGGTGATCATCGTGTTGGCCGTCGCGCTGGCCATGCTCATCGGGATCAGCCTGCTCGTGGTCGTCCTGGCCAACGACGCGTTGAGCGGCCTGACCGGGACCATGCTCATCGAGTGACAGGGGTGAGCCCGCCCACTACCGCCTCGCACTGTCGTGGCGGAGTGGGCGATTCGCCGTACACTTGTCTGCGATCACTGACCCGGCGCGCCCCGACTGCGCGCCCATGGGCGATCTTGCGGGCGATTCGGCGGCGTGACAGGCCGCGGCGGGCCATCGCGAAGATGCGCCCCGCTCGAGAGGTATTTCTTGACCACGTTCGCTGAACCCAGCACGTCCCCGTCCGTCGACCCGACCCCGGAGAACATCGACTTCGCCTCCCTCGGCCTGCCCCGGCAGGTCGTCGAGGTGCTCACCCGGCAGGGCATCACCACCCCGTTCGAGATCCAGCGGGCCACGCTGCCCGACTCGCTCGCGGGCCGCGACGTCCTCGGCCGGGGCCAGACCGGCTCCGGTAAGACGCTCGCCTTCGGCCTGCCGGTGATCTCCCGGCTCGCCGACCGCAACCGGGCCCGGCCGCTGCACCCGCGCGCCCTGGTCCTGGTCCCCACCCGGGAACTCGCCATGCAGGTGAACGACGCCCTGATGCCGCTCGGCAAGGCGGTGGGCGTGTTCCTGAAGACCGCCGTCGGCGGTGTGCCGTACGACCGGCAGATCGACGCGCTGCGCCGTGGCGTGGAGATCGTCGTGGCCACCCCCGGACGGCTCGGCGACCTGATCGAGCGCGGCGTGTGCCGCCTCGACGACGTCGAGATCACCGTGCTGGACGAGGCCGACCAGATGGCGGACATGGGCTTCCTGCCCGAGGTCACCCGACTGCTGGCGAAGACTCCGGCGGACGCGCAGCGGCTGCTGTTCTCGGCCACTCTGGACAACGACGTCGACACGCTCGTCAAGCGGTTCATGACCGACCCGGTCACCCACTCGACCGCACCAGCCACCGCCGCCGTGTCCACCATGGATCACCACCTGCTGCTGATCCCGCCGCACGACAAGTTCGCGGTCGCCGCGTCCATCGCCGCCCGTGAGGGCCGCACCATGCTGTTCGCCCGTACGCAGCTCGGCGTGGACCGGCTGGTCGAGCAGCTCGCGGCCGTCGGTGTGCGGGCCGGTGGGCTGCACGGCGGCAAGACCCAGCGCATGCGCACCAAGACGCTCGCCGAGTTCCGCGAGGGCCGGACGCCCGTGCTGGTCGCGACCGACGTGGCGGCCCGGGGCATCCACGTCGACGGCGTCTCGCTGGTGCTGCACGTGGACCCGCCGAAGGACCCCAAGGACTACCTGCACCGGGCCGGCCGTACGGCTCGGGCCGGCGAGTCCGGCGCGGTGGCGACGCTCGTGCTGCCCAAGCAGCGCCGCACCACGCTGGCCATGATGGAGAAGGCGGGCGTCGAGCCGGCCGAGACCCGGGTCCGGGCGGGCGACGAGGCGCTGGCCGAGCTGACCGGCGCGCGCGAGCCCAGCGGCGTACCGGTGCGGGACGAGCCGGAGCCGCGACGCGGCGGCGGCCCGCGTCGCTTCGGCGACCGCGACGGCCGGGGCTTCGACCGTGGCGGACGCGGCTTCGGCGGCGGACGCGACTTCTCCGACCGTGGCGAGCGCCGCTTCGGCGACCGTGACGGCCGGGGCGAGCGCCGCTTCGGCGACCGGCCGGCGGGCGAGCGGTTCGCTGATCGCGGCGGTGACCGCCGGTTCGGCGACCGGCCGGCGGGCGAGCGCTACTCGGGCGAGCGGTCCGGCGGCGAGCGCCACTTCGGGCGGCCGGAGCGCCGCGACGACCGGAGCTTCGGCGGCCAGCGGTCCGACGACCGCGCTCCGCGCGGCGACGACAGGCGCTTCGGCGAGCGGTCCGACCGGCCGTACGGCGACCGGCAGCGGCCGGTGGCCGGACGCGGGTACGACCGCGACGAGCGGCGGTACGACGACCGGCCCAGTGGTTCGCGCGGCTTCGGCGACCGGCGCCAGGACGACCGCCCGCAGGCCGAGCGCCGTTTCGGTGACCGGGGCGACGCGCGTCCGGCCGAGCGCCGGAGCGGTTTCCGGGCCGAGGGGCGGGGCCGGGACGACAGGCGCGGTTTCGGCGGTCGTCCGCCGGCACGTACCCACTGATCTGAGCGCACCCACTGCCGCCGTCGAGCATCCGCTCGGCGGCGGCAGTGCGTCTGTGGTGATTTCGGCTCCCGTTCTAGCTGCGCGGCGTGAGGACGGGATACCGCCGGGTCGGCTCATTCCCTACCTTCGAAGTCGTGACCAAGGAGACGGGACCGGGCGAGCTTGTCGCGGCCGGTGAGATCTTGAAGATGCTCGGCGTGGGCAGGTCGAGATTCCGCGAGATCCGGCGGCACCCCGCATTCCCCGCGCCGTATCAAGAGCTGTCGGTCGGCGCGGTCTGGTTGAAGCGGGACGTCGAGCGGTACATCAGGGAGCACCGGCAGCCCCGGCCAGCGGACGACGACGAGTAGGCCCGGGTTCCCGGAGCCGCTCGCCCGGCTGAGGGCGACGAGCAGGGATAGGCAGGCAACAAGCCCGGGACCGGGGCGGCGTTCGCGCATCCGCTGCCGCCGACGGCCGGGTCGCGTAACGTCCGGACCATGCCGAAGTCGCTCTTCTGGGCCCGGACCGACACCGCCGGCTGCGAGCACGTCGTGCTCGACGGTGGGCAGGGGCTGACCGCGCAGGGCGTGGCACTCGCCGTGGATCCGGTCCCCTACACGTGCCGCTACCGCCTGGCGCTCGCGCCCGACTGGTCGACGAACCGGCTGGAGGTCGAGGCCGAGGGCGCCGGCTGGTCGCGGAGCGTACGCCTGGAGCGGGGCGGGGACGGGTGGCGCGTGCGTACCGGCGAGGAGGGTGACCTGGACGCGGCGCTGAGCGCGGCGGGTCACCCACCGGCGGGCCTGCCGGGTACCGACGATCCGGGCCGGCTGGCCGAGGCGCTCGACGTGGACCTGGGCGGCTCGCCGCTGACGAACACGCTGCCGATCCGCCGGATCGGGCTGGGGCGGCTGCCCGCCGACCTGGCGACGGCCGTGAACGTGGCCTGGGTGTTGCTGCCCGGCCTGGCAGTGGTGCCCGCCGAGCAGGTCTACACCTCGCTGGGTCCGGGCCGGGTTCGGTACGCCAGCGGCACGTTCACCGCCGACCTGGAGGTCGATCCGGACGGTTTCGTGGTGCGCTATCCGGGGCTGGCCGAGCGGGTCGACCCGCGCTGACCGCCCGGTTCAGGCCGGCCAGGCGCCCTCGGTCAGGAACCGGTCGATGGTGGCGAGGTGCGGGGCGAGGTCGAGGCCCTGCGCGGCCACCCACTCGTCGGAGTAGTAGGTGTCGACGTACCGGTCGCCCGGGTCGCAGATCAGCGTGACCACCGACCCGGTACGCCCGGCGGCGCGCATCTGCGCGATCAGCCCGAACGCGCCCCACAGGTTGGTGCCGGTGGAACCGCCGACCCGGCGGCCGAGCACGGCCGAGCCGGCCCGCATCGCGGCCAGCGACGCGGCGTCCGGCACCTGCACCATCCGGTCCACCACGCCGGGCAGGAAGGACGCCTCGACGGTGGGCCGCCCGATGCCCTCGATCCGGGAGCCCCGGTCGGTGGAGACCGACCAGTCGCCGGCCTGCCAGGCGGGGTAGAACGCGGAGTTCTCCGGGTCCACCACGCAGAGCTTGGTGGGCAGCCGGCGATAGCGGGCGTAGCGGCCGATGGTGGCGCTGGTGCCGCCGGTGCCGGCCCCGACCACGATCCAGGCGGGCACCGGGTGCCGTTCCAGCGCGAGCTGCGCGTAGATCGACTCGGCGATGTTGTTGTTGCCCCGCCAGTCGGTGGCCCGCTCGGCATAGGTGAACTGGTCCATGAACCGGCCGCCGCTGTCCTCGGCGAGCCAGCGCGCCTCCACCACCACCTTCGACGGGTCCCCGACCAGGTGGCAGCGCCCGCCCTGGAACTCGATCTGGGCGATCTTCTCCGGCGACGTGGAGGCGGGCATGACCGCGATGAACGGCAGCCCGAGCATCCGGGCGAAGTACGCCTCGGAGACGGCAGTCGAGCCGGACGACGCCTCGACGATCGTGGTGTCCGGGCCGATCCAGCCGTTGCAGAGGCCGTAGAGGAACAGCGAGCGGGCCAGCCGGTGCTTCAGCGAGCCGGTGGGGTGCACCGACTCGTCCTTGAGGTAGAGGTCGATCCCCCACTCGCGGGGCAGCGGGAAGGGCAGCAGGTGGGTGTCGGCGGAGCGGTTGGCGTCCGCCTCGACCGCGGCGATCGCCTCGGTCACCCAGCGCCGGCTGGCCTCGTCGCACCGGTCGAAGTGAGTCACGACGGCAACGTTACAAGCGAGGTGACCTCGCGTTTGCCTGGACCCGGCGGGTCTGCCGCCGCTGGCCGGCCCGCCCGGCGGCCCGGATCACCGGTGTGAGGGCCAGCGCTAGCCGGGGGAAGGCGTCCAGGAGCCGTACCTGGGCGCCACGCCAGCGCGGCAGGCTGACCACCGGGCGGGGCCGCCGGGCCAGCCGCACGGCCCGCGCGGCCACCCGCTCCGGCGTGAGCAGCGAGCCGGTGAAGGACGCCAGCGCTCCCGGGTCGTCCAGCTTGTCGTGCAGCATCGGCGTCCAGATCCCGTCCGGGCACAGGCACGACACGTGTACGCCCCCGACGCCGGCCATCCGCAGGTCGCTCTGCGTGCCGAGGCTGAACGCGAGCAGGGCGTGCTTGCTGGCCGCGTACACCGTCTCGCCCGGCGCGGCGATCAGCCCGGCCAGCGAGACGACGTTGAGCACGTGGCCGCGGCCCTGCTCGCGCATCACCGCGACGGCGGCGAGCGTGCCGTTCATCGCGCCGAGCGCGTTCACCTCGACGACCGCGCGCCGGGTCGGGGCGTCGTGCGCCCAGGACGGGCCGGTGACCAGGATGCCCGCGTTGTTCACCCAGAGCCCGAGGCCGCCGGGCGCGGCCGCCGCCTCGGCGGCGACGTCCGCGCAGGCGGATTCGTCGCGTACGTCGAGGGCGCGCGACCAGCCACCCAGCGGTGCGGCGGCTTCCGCCACGGCACCCGCGTCGACGTCGGTGAGCAGCACGTTCCACCCGTCGGCGTGCAGGGCGGCGGCGATCGCCCGCCCCAGCCCGCCGGCCGCGCCTGTGACCACCGCCGCACCGCGTCCCGAGCTCGTCATCGGCGCACGGTAACCGCAACCCCCGCGCGGAGGCCAGAGGCGTCAGGCGGTGGGGGGTTCCAGCGGCTGCGGGCGGTTCTCCCACTTGGTCGACAGCGCGATGCTGGTACGGGTGGACGCCACACCGGCCGTCCGGTTCAGCCGGACGATCAGCTGCTCCAGCTCGGCGATCGTGCCGACTCGCGCCTTGAGCAGGAAGGACTCGACGCCGGCCATGAAGTAGCAGGACTCGATCTCAGGAATGCGGCGGAACGACTCCAGCACATCGTCGGTGTCCGCGTCGGAGTCCTCGATGATGCCGATCAGCGCGGTGACGCCGAGCCCGATCGACTCCGGCTCGACCTCGGCCCGGTACGCCCGGATCACCCCGCTGGACTCCAGCTTGCCGACCCGCTCGTGCACGGCCGGGGCGGAGAGGCCGACCTGACGGGCCAACTCGGCGTACGACAGACGGGCGTTGCCCCGCAGCAACTCCACGAGGCTCAGGTCGATCGTGTCCACGGAGAGTGACCCTATCCGCTCGACGGCTACCGAACGCGGTCGGTACCCGCGGCCCGGCCCTTCACAAACGTACGATCAGGGGGTTCTCCGCCGGTACCATTTCCGAACTTCCCAGTGTGTGCGTTTTTCGCGTTTGACGGACACGCCCGGTAGCCGGTGCTGTAATTGCCATACGTCCCTCATGACGGCTCTGGGCTCGCACCGGCCGGGGGCAGTGTGTTCAGCCGGGGGCTTCGTCGACGCGAGGAGGGGGCTGTGGACACTGGAGATCGCCTGCTGACACCGGGTGAGGTCGCTGCGCTGTTTCGGGTGGACCCGAAGACCGTGACCAGATGGGCAGCGGCCGGCCGGATCGGCAGTATCCGGACTCCAGGAGGGCACCGCCGGTTTCGGGAATCCGAGGTGCGGGCCCTGCTCGAGGGGGAGGGCATGCTGGACGAGGCGGAGGACATGGGCAAGGCCCGCAACATGGGCCAGACCGCTTCCACCGGCCCCGGACCGGCGAACGCCGGCATGTACTGAACGTACGGGGCGCGGTCCGGCCGAGGGCCGCGCCCCCGCACGCCGGGCCGGTCAGTCCGCGGCGGCCTCCCGGCGCCCGGCGGCCACCTCGCCGGACCACCGCCGGAACAGCGTGTGCTCCACGCCGAGCGCGTCGAGCACCTTCCCGGCCACGAAGTCCACGAGTTGCCCGGCGGACGCCGACGCGCCGGCGCCGTAGAAGCCCGGGCTGGCCGGCAGCACCACCGCGCCGGCGTCGTGCAGCGCGATGAGGTGTTCCAGGTGACTGCGGGTCACCGGCGTCTCCCGGGGCACCACGACGACCGGGCGGCGCTCCTTGAGGTTCACCTCGGCGGCGCGCTGGAGCAGATCCTTCGACAGCCCGATCGCGATGCCGGCGCACGCGGCGGTGCTGGCGGGCACCACCGCCATGCCGCGTACCCGGTAGGAGCCGCTGCTCGGGCCGGCGGCCAGGTCACCGGCGGGCCAGTGCCGCAGGTCCGCGCCGGTGAGGTCGCGGTCGAGCCAGGCGGCCAGGTCCTCGGCCCAGTGCCCGTCCCGGAACGGCCGGCCGGTCTCGTCCAGCACCGTCAGCCGGGCCGCCCGGGAGACGATCAGGTCCACCGCCTGGCCGGCGTCGAGCAGTGCCCGGACGACAGCCGCCGCGTACGGCGTGCCCGAGGCTCCGGAGACACCCACCACCCATGGTTCGCGCATGCCCTCAAGCGTGCCTGGTCGCGGCGGACGCCGGGCGGGGACCCCCGTTCGGTCGGCCCGCCCGGGATGTCCAGCGGGTTCACGCGACATCCCACGGCATGAAAGTCTTCGATCGGCGATCGACTTCCACGGAGGGGCCGGTGATGACGGGGGCGGTGCTGCGGGCGCTGCGCTCCGACTGCCCCGTCGCACCCCGCATCTCCCCGTACGCCGACCGGGTGCAGGGCTGGCTGGTGGAGCACGTCGACCGGCTCGGCCTGCCGGCTGACCCGGACACCCGGCGACGGCTGGCGCGGGCCGGCTTCGCCCGGTACGCGGGCCGCCTCTACCCGGACGCCACCGAGCCCGACCTGCGGGTGCTCACCGCGCTGTTCACCTGGTTCTTCCTGGTCGACGACGCCTGCGACGGGCGGGACGGGCTGACCCCGGCGCAGATCCGCGCGTTGCGCGACGGCGCGCTCGCGTTGCTGCGCGAGGGTCCGCGCGCCCGCCACCCGGGCTTCTCCGGCCCGCTGCGGCGTCTGCTGGTGCAGGCGTGGCGGGAGCCGCGCCGCCGGATGCCGGCCCGGTGGCGGCTGCGTTTCGCCGACGCGGTCGCCGACCACCTCGACGGGGTGCACCGGGAGGCCACCGCCACCACGTCCGGCCGTCCACCGGGCGTCGCCGAGTACGTGCGGCTGCGCCGGGCCACGTCGGCGGCGTACGTCTCGTACCCGCTGATCGAGTTCGCGTCCGGGCGTCCGCTGCCCGACGCGGTCTACCACCATCCGGCGCTGCGCCGGCTCGCCGACCTCGCGAACGACCTGCTGTCCTGGTTCAACGACATCGCCTCGCTGGAACGCGACCGGGCCACCGGCGGCGGGCACAACCTGGTGCTGGCGATGGCCGCCGAGCGGGGCCTGCCGGTGCCGGCGGCGGTCGACCTGGTGGCCGGGCACTGGCGGGCCGAGATGGGGCGATTCGCCGCGCTCCTGGCGGCGGCGCCGTCGTTCGGGCCGACGCTCGACCAGGCCGTCGCCGTCCACCTCGACGGCCTGGCCGCCGCCGTGCGCGGCACCGTCGACTGGACGCTGGAGAGCGCCCGCTACCCGGTCGGCGCGACGCCGTGAGCCGGTCCGTTTACGGCCGCAGGCCGAGCCGGATCACCAGGTCGAGCAGCGCGAGGACGAACAACGCGATGCCGACGAAGCCGTTCGCGGTGAAGAACGCCCGGTTGACCTTGCTCAGGTCGGTGGGGCTGACCACCATGTGCTGGTAGGCGAAGGCGACAGCGGTCAGCGCCAGCCCGATCCACCACAGCCAGCCGAAGCCGACCCAGGCGCCGAACCAGATGAACAGCGCGAACGTCACCACGTGCGCGACTGTGGAGGCGTGCAGCGCGAAACGCCGGCCGTACCGGGCGGGGACGCTGTGCACGCCGATCTCCCGGTCGATCTCCGAGTCCTGGCAGGCGTAGATCAGGTCGAAGCCGCCGATCCACAGGCCCACCGCCGCACCGAGCAGCCACGCCGGACCGGAGCCGTCGAGCGTGCCGGTGACCGCCAGCCAGGCGCCGACCGGGCCGACCGCCTGGGCCACCGCGAGGATGGCGTGCGGCCAGTTGGTGAACCGCTTGCCGTACGGGTAGACCACCAGCGGCACCACGGCGAGCGGCGCGAGCACCAGGCAGAGCGGGTTGAGCAGGGCGGCTGCGGCCAGGAACACCACGAGCGCGACCGCCGCGCCGGTCCAGGCCGTCCGCACGCTCACCGCGCCGGTGACCAGTTCCCGGTTCTCCGTACGCGGGTTCCGCGCGTCGATCCGCCGGTCCAGGATCCGGTTCGCGGCCATGGCGAACGTCCGCGCGCCGACCATCGCCACGGTGATCAGCAGCAGGTCTCCCCAGCGCACCCGGCCGCCGTTGAGCTGCATGGCGGTCAGCGCCGACAGGTACGCGAACGGCAGCGCGAAGACGGAGTGCTCGATGGCGACGAGCTTGAGGAAGGACGAGACCCGGCCGGGCCGTTCCTGTACTGCCGCCGTCATCAGATCCCGTATTCCTTCCAGCGCTTGTCGACGAGCGAGACCACCTCGGGCGACATGCGCATCTCCTCCGGCCAGCCCCGGGTGTAGCCCTCCTCGGGCAGCTTCCGGGTGGCGTCGATGCCCGCCTTGCCACCCCAGAACTGCTGGTACGAGGCGTGGTCGAGGTGGTCGACCGGCCCTTCGGTGAGCATCAGGTCACGGGCGTAGTCGACGTTGCCGAAGGCGCGGAACGCGACCTCGTTGTAGTCGTGCACGTCGCAGTCCTCGTCGACGATCACGATCAGCTTGGTCAGCGACATCATGTGCGCGCCCCAGATCGCGTTCATGACCTTCTGCGCGTGCTTCGGGTAGCGCTTGCGGATCGACACGATCGCGCAGTTGTGGAAGACACCGGCGGCGGGCAGGTCGTAGTCGACGATGTCCGGGATCAGGAAGCGCAGCAGCGGCGCGAAGATCCGCTCGGTGGCCTTGCCGAGACCGTGGTCCTCCTGCGGCGGCTGGGACGTGACGATCGAGTGGTAGACCGGGTCGCGCTGCGTGGTCATGCACTCGATGTGCATGACCGGGAACGGCTCGACCGGCGTGTAGAAGCCGGTGTGGTCGCCGAACGGCCCCTCGGGCAGGCGCTCGCCCGGCTCGATGTAGCCCTCCAGCACGATCTGCGCGTGCGCCGGCACCTGAAGCGGGACGGTCAGGCAGTCCACCATCTCGACCCGCTCACCGGCGAGGAACCCGGCGAACAGGTACTCGTCGATGTCGGCCGGCAGCGGCGCGCTGGCCGAGTACGCCACGACCGGGTCCGCGCCGATCGCGATCGCCACCGGCAGCCGCTGGCCGAGCCGCTCGGCGACGGCGTGGTGCGCGGTCGAGTTCTTGTGGATCTGCCAGTGCATGCCGATGGTGTTGTGCGAGTGCTGCTGGAGCCGGTAGAGCCCGAGGTTGCGCTTACCGGTCTCCGGGTGCTTGGTGTGGGTCAGCCCGAAGTTGTGGAAGATGCCGCCGTCGCCGGGCCACACCTGCAACCCGGGCAGCCGGTTCAGGTCGACGTCGTCGCCCCGGTAGACGACCTGCTGACAGGGGGCGGTCTTGACCTTCTTCGGCGGCATCGACTTGAGCTGCATGACCTTGCCGAGGCCGCCCATCATCCCGGAGAAGCCCTGCGGCAGCTCCGGCTTGAGCATCTCGCCGATCCGCGCGCCGATCTCGTCGAGGTGTTCCACCCCGAGCGCCATCGCCATCCGCTTCTCGGTGCCGAACAGGTTGATCGCCACCGGCATCTCGCCCCGGGTGGGGCGCTCGAACAGCAGCGCGGGCCCGCCGGCCCGGACGGTGCGGGTGACGATCTCGCTGATCTCCAGCGTGGGGTCGACCGGCGCGCTCACCCGCCGCAGCTCGCCCGCACGCTCCAGCGCCGCGAGGAAGTCCTTCAGATCGGTGTACGGAAAGCGAGCCGCCATAACCCCCATCCTCCCCCACCTCCCTGAGATGCAAGGAAGGGCCCCTTGTTAACGCATCCGGTGGAGGCGGGGCCCCCTGTTAACACCTTCGCCGCATGGACGGAGGTCGGCCGGGTAGTCGGCGGCATGGACGAACCGCGGGTGCCGGCGGGCTTCACCGAGCAGCGGGCCAGAGCCGGCGACGTGGAGATCAACTATGTCCGGGGTGGCCGGGGGCCGACCCTGGTGCTGCTGCACGGCTATCCCCAGTGCTGGCGCATGTGGCGGCACGTGCTGCCGGAGCTGGCCCGGTCGTACGAGGTGATCGCCCCGGACCTGCGCGGCTTCGGCGACAGCGACGCCCCGCCCGGCGGATACGACAAGAAGACGATCGCCGCCGACCTGCACCGGCTGCTGACCGGTCTCGGTCTCGCCGAGGAGATCCGGCTGGTCGGGCACGACCTGGGCACCATGGTCGCGTACGCCTACGCCGCCGCCCATCCCGAGTCGGTCACCCGGCTGGTGCTCAGCGAGGCGCCGATCCCCGACGAGAGCATTTACGCGATCCCGGCGCTGACCGCCGTCGGCCCGGCGGTGTGGAACTTCGGCTTCTTCAACGTCCCCAACGGCCTGCCCGAGCAGCTCGTCGCCGGGCGGGAGGCGCTCTGGGTCGACCGGTTCACCGACTCCATCATGGTCAACAAGGGCAGCCTGGGCCCGGGCGACATCGAGGAGTACGCGGGCCACCTGCGCGACGAGGCGCACCTGCGGGCGAGCTTCGGCTATTTCCGGGCGTTCGGGCAGGACGTCGCGGACAACACGGCGTACCGGGGCACGAAGCTGCCGATGCCGGTGCTCGCCGTCGGCGCGCAGGCCAGCCTGGGCGGGCAGGTGGCCGAGCAGGTCCGCCGCTATGCCGGCGCGGTCACCGGGGCGGTGGTGGAGGACTGCGGCCACTGGCTGTTCGAGGAGCAGCCGGCGAAGCTCACCGCGCTGCTGCTGCCGTTCCTGCGGGGCTGACCGGCGCCGCGCGGCTCAGTGCCGACGGGCCGACCGACGTTGCGCATCACGTGGCGGAGTTGTGCCACACATCAGCTGTCGGATCACATGGCGTAGGGCCTCAGGCGGCGGGCGTCCAGGCGTACGCGGCCAGCGGCGGGTCGAGCGGCGCCTCGGTGAGCCGGTTGGCGAACGTGGAGATCGTGTACGTGCCGACGCCGAGCACCACGTCCAGCGCGTGCCGTGGCTGCCACCCGGCGGCGAGCAGCGCGTCCAGGTCGGCGTCGGGGACCGCGCCCCGGTGGTCGAGCACGGCGACGGTGAAGCGGCGCAGCGCCTCCAGCCGGGGGTCGGGTACCGTCGCGCCGGTCCGTAGCGCCTCGATCAGCGCCGGCGCGGCGGCGTGGCGGACCAGCGTCGCGGTGTGCATCGCCACGCAGAGGTGGCAGCCGTTGCGGGTGGCGACGGTGAGCACGACCACCTCCCGGGCGACCGGGTCCAGGTCGGTGGCCTCGAACGCGGCGTTGGCGGCGAGGAAGCCCTTTAGTAGTTCGGGCGAGCCGGCCATCAGGCCGACGGCGGCGGGCAGATGGCCCAGTGAGCGGCGTACGCCGGCCATGACCGGGCGGGCGGCGGCGGGCGCGGTGTCCGGCTCGTACGCGGTGAAGCGGGACATGACTGTGCCCCTCTCGTAAGATGGTCAACGTGGTTGACGGAATGGTAAACGTGGTTGTCGAACATGGCAACGCCTGACCGCCCCGGCTTCGCGCTACCGCTGCTCCTGCTCGCCGGCTTCCGTACGCTCGTCGACGACCTGCACGCCGAACTGGCCCGCCAGGGGCACCCCGAGCTGCGCCCGGCCCACGGCTTCGTGCTCCAGGCCGTCGGCCCGGCCGGGACCACCGCCTCCGACCTCGGCCAGCGCCTCGGCGTCTCCAAGCAGGCCGCCGGCAAGACGGTGGACCGGCTGGTCGCCCTCGGCTACCTGGAACGCGTGGACGACCCCGGCGACGCCCGCCGCAAGCTGGTCCGGATGACCGCGAAGGGCCGCGACGGGCTGCACCGCTCGGCGGTGGTCTTCGACGAGCTACGCAACCGCTGGGCGGCCACGCTCGGCGCGGACCGGGTCGCCGCCATCGAGGACGACCTACGCCGGATGGTCCCCGCCGACGTGTTCCGCCTGGACGTCCCCGGCTGGTTCGGCGGGTGAGACGCCCGCTCAGCGCCCGTAGAGAAGTGCCGGGTCTACCAGGACCACATCCGCCCGACCGGCCGCGGCGTCGACGAGGTCGTCCTCGAAGCCGTGGCCGCCCGCCAGCAGCAGCCGCGCTCCGCCCGCGTCGAAGCCGGGTCGCTGCCGCACCAGCAGGGCCCGGATCCGCTCCAGCCGCTGGAGGTCGGCCCGGCCCAGCCGGCGACCCCACTTGACCTCACCGATCGCCAACAACGGGCGAGGGCCGTCGCCCGGTGGCGGCTCGCCCACCGCGACCAGGTCGAGTTCGTGACGCGTCCGGGTGTCCGGGTCGGTCAGCGTCGCCGCGCTCACCTCGGCGACGTGCCCGCCGAGAAGCTCGGGTTCGGCGAAGCGCAGCGACCACTGCCGCACGATCTCCTCGAACCGGGGCCCGAGCACCGCGCTTGCGTAGCGCCGCTGTGAACGACGCCAGACGTCGGCTCCGCGCCGCTGCTCCAGAGCCGTCCACGCCGGGCGCATCACTGCCTGGTAGAAGGTGATCAGCGGTTCGGTGATCCGGTAGCTGCTGCGACCGCTGCGCAGCGGGTCGGGCTCACGCACCAGCAGTCCGGCGTCCTCCAGCACGGTCAGCGGGTGCTGGAGGTCGGTGGCCTTCCGCCCGATGTAACCGGCGATGCCGCCACGGCTGGCGTTCCCTTCCGCGACGGCGGCGAGAACCGAGTGGTACAACGCGGTGTCCCTCAGGTCCGGATCCTCGGCCAGCAGGTACCGGGCCTCACGGAACAGCGGCCGGGCCGGGTTCAGGACCGTCCGCACGATCCAAGCGTCGAAGTCGTCCGGCCCGGCCGGGGTGTCGTCCTGGACGTACTCCCGGCGGTACGCGGGGGTGCCGCCGACGACGGAGAAGACGCGTACCGCCAGCAGCGGGTCGTCGATCTGCCAGAAGGCCGCCGCAGCGCGGAAGTCCAGTGGCTGCACCGGCAGTTCCAGACCGGCCCGCCCGCGCAGCGGCGCCGATCCGGCGAGCAGTCCTCCCATGAAGGACAGCGCCGAGCCGCACAACAACAACCGCGCCCGGGAGCCGGTCCGCTCCGGACGGCCGGGCGTCAGCGCATGCTGGATGATCGACGGCAGGTCACGGGCCGCACGCACCAGGTACGGGAATTCGTCGAGGACGACAGTGACGGGGCGTTCCCGTCCCAGCGCGAGCAGCGCGTCGACCGCAGCACCCCAGTCCGGCAGGTGGACGGGACCGGGTGACCCGGAGTACGCGCCCAGCGCCTCACCCAGCCGGCGCAGCGATTCCGTCGACGTCGCCTCGGTAGCGCCGAAGTAGAAGCCGTCGCTCGCCTGCGCAAGTTGGTACAGCAGCAGGGTCTTGCCCTGCCTGCGGCGGCCGCTGACCACGCCGAGCGTCGCGCCGGGCCGGTCGTCGGCCACGAACCGGGCCAGTTCGGCCCACTCGACGTCCCGGTCGAAGATCTCTGCGGGCTTTCCGAGCACCGGCATACCGACACCACACTTCTTATAACTACAGTTCTAAGAAGTGTAGTCCTACATTCTGCGTCACTGACAGCTTCGCCGACGGCGGTTCATCATCGACGGATGGACGACGCGTACGTGGCAGGTGACCCGGACGGCCTCAGCCCGCTCCAAGCGGAGATCCGCGACGCCGTGGCCCGCGAACTGCACGCCCAGTTCGCGCTGCGGGCGGACCGCCTCGAACTGGCCGACCTGCCGGAGGTGGCCTACCAGGTCACACGCCGGGTGGACGAGGTGCTGAGCGGTCGCCCGGCCGCTACACCCCGGCGTACGAGTGCAGGCCGGTGAAGAAGAAGTTCACGCCGAACAGGTTCATCATCACGGTCAGGAAGCCCACGATGGAGATCCAGGTGGCCACGTTGCGCTTCACGCTCGGCGTGGCCCGGGCGTGCAGGTAGCCCGCGTACACCACCCAGGAGATGAACGCCCAGGTCTCCTTCGGGTCCCAGCCCCAGGCGCGACCCCAGGCCGCCTCGGCCCAGATCGCACCCGCGATCACCGCGAAGGTGAAGATCGGGAACGAGAAGGCGTGCAGCATGAAGGTCAGCCGTTCCAGCCCGGCCGCCTCCGGGAGGCGGCGGGCCAGGGTGTACGGGAAGCTGCGCCGCCCCTGCTCCCAGCCGGACCGCATCAGGTACGCGGCGGCGGGCACCACGCCGAGCAGGAAGATGCCCGAGGCGAAGATGATCGTCGAGACGTGGATGATGAACCACCACGACTGCAGCGCCGGCATCAGCGGCTCGATCGGCACGTAGAGCTTCAGCTCGGCGAACGCCAGCAGCAGCACCATGACCAGCGTCAGGAACAGCCCGAGCCGGCGCAGCCACGGCTGCTTCCAGAGCACCACGAGCCAGGCCGCCATGCCGATCCAGGTGCCGGTCAGCACGAACTCGTACATGTTGCCCCAGGGCATCCGGTCGGCGGCGAGGCCCCGGGTGACCACGGCGCCCAGGTGCAGCGCGGCGGCGAGCACGGTGAGCCAGCCGGCGATCCGGCCGGCCAGCACGGCCCGCGCGCCGGTGCGGTCCGGGCGCTGCGGCGTGGCCGGGACGGCCGGCTCGTCGATCGCGCCACCGGCACCGCCGACGCCCGCGCCCACCAGCTCACGCGCCGGTGCGGCAGCGGGCACCTTCCGCGCGTTGCCCAGCGCGAACTCCACGGCGTGGCTGATCATCGCGATCAGGTACGCCAGGATCGCGAACGCGACCAGCTGGTCGGAGAGTGCGGACATCACTCGTCTCCTTCTCGCGCCCGCCGCGCGTCCGGCGCGTCACCGCTCACCGCGGCGACGAGCTGCGCGAACTCGTCGGCGAACCCAGGGTGCTCGGTGCGCGGCAGCCCACCGGCCTCCACCAAACTACTACCGCTCGTCGGAGATCCACCCTCGGGGGCCGAAACCCGGAACCAGACCCGGCGCCGCCGGGCGAACAGCGAACCCATCAGGCCCAGCAGCAGCGTGCCGCTCGCCACCAGCAGCAGCGTCTGACCGGGCGCGTGCCGGACCGCCAGCGTGACGTACGGCTCGGTGCCGAGGAACTCCAGCGTGCTGCCGTCGTCGAGGGTCCACTTCTCCCCCGGCCGCAGCAGCTTGGTGCCGATCTCCTTGAGCTTGCCGTCGTCGATCTGCCGCCGGTCCAGCGCGTAGACCGAGCCGGGGATGCCGGCGTCCATCCCGAGGTTCCCCCGGTACGCGGTCAGGTTCACCATCGGGTTCCGCTCGGCCGGGTACTGCGACGAGACGTACGGCGCGCTCTCCGGCCCGGTCGGCAGGTAGAGCCCGTCGAAGGCGATCTGCTGGTCCGGGGCGCGGGCGCCGGTCTTCGGGTCGACGTTGGCGTCCGGGAAGATCGCCACGCCCTCCTCGGTCGCGTTCGAGTCACCGGTACGCAGGAACGGCGCGTCGCTGGTCTGGCTGCGGCCGTACTTGTCGGTGTACTTCAGCAGCGGCGCGTAGCCGTTGCCGAGCAGGTAGACGTTCGCCGAACCGAGCCGCAGCGGCGAGTTGACCGAGAAACCGGCGGTCCGCGCCTCGCCGCCCGGCTCGTCCACCGTCACCGTGGCCCAGTAGCGGGACGCCAGCCCGGACGGCAGGTAGTCGGCCTCGAACTTCTCCAGCGTCAGGCAGAACGGAGGCAGGTCGGAGCTGTCCACGCGCGGGCCGAGCGACGCCTCGGCGTACTGCTGGCGGGTGTTGCAGAACGCGTTGTCCGCGCCCGCCACCAGGATGCGGTTGCCGTGCCAGCCGTACCAGGAACCGAGCGCCACCCCGAGCAGGACGGCGACCAGCGACACGTGGAAGAGCAGGTTGCCGGTCTCCTTGAGGTAGCCCTTCTCGGCGGAGACCTCGTTGCCGCGCACGGTGACCCGCCAGCGGCGGCGACGCAGCACCGCCGCGATCGCCTCCGGGTCGGCGGCGGCCGGGGCCTCCAGCACCGCGTGCTGCGGCAGCCGGTCGAACCGTCTCGGCGCGGCCGGCGGCCTCATCCGCAGCGCGCGGACGTGATCGCGGGCGCGGGGCAGGATGCAGCCGATCAGCGAGGTGAACAGCAGCAGGTAGATCGCGGAGAACCAGACCGAGCCGAAGACCTCGAACGCGCCGATCTGATCCAGCCGGGGCGCCAGGTCGGGGTGGTCGACGAACCACTGGTTGACGCGTTCCGGGTTGACGCCGCGCTGGGGCAGCACCGAGCCGGGGATGGCCGCGACGGCGAGCAGGAACAGCAGGATCAGCGCGGTACGCATGCTGGTGAGCTGCCGCCACGAGTTGCGCAGCAGCGCCAGCACCGGGTTGACCCGCCGCCGGGGCGCCTGCGCGGGCGGGGTCGACGGCCGGTCGTCGACTGTCGTCATCAGATGCTCACCTCGCCCACGCCGACGGTCGTCTGCAACCAGATCACCACGTTCACCCAGCCGCCGGTGATCAGCGCCAGGCCGATCGCGATCAGCAGCGCACCGCCGATCCGGGTGACCCAGCGGCTGTTGCGCCGGACGGCGCGGAAGACCCCGAGCAGGCGCTGGAAGCCCAGCCCGAAGACGACGAACGGTATCCCCAGCCCGAGGCAGTACGCCACGGCGAGCAGCACAGCCCGGTCGGTCCCGCCCTCGGTGGCCGCCATGCCGAGCACCGCGCCGAGCGTCGGGCCGGTGCAGGGCAGCCAGCTGAGCGCGAAGACCGCGCCGAGGACCGGTGCGCCGAGCAGCCCGGCGGCGGGCAGCCAGCGGATACGGAACTCGCGCTGCATGCCGGGGATCACACCGAGGTAGCCGAGGCCGAGCACCACCACCAGCGCGCCGATGACGATCTCCAGCGTGCGCTCGTACCGGAAGAAGAGCTTGCCGACGCCGGAGAAGAGGATCGCGGTGGCGACGAACACGACTGTGAAGCCCGCGATGAACAGCAGCGTTCCGGCGAGCACCCGGCCCTTGACGGCGGCGGCGGTCCGTTGCGGCGCCGCCCGCTCGGCGACGCTCACGCCGCCGCCGGTGCCGCCGCCCGCGCTGGTGCCGCCGCCCGCGCTGGTGGTGCCGGTGTTAAGAAGGGGCCCTTCCTCTACCGGAGGCGTTAAAAGGGGGCCCTTCCTTGCACCCTCCAGGTCGGAGCCGGCCAGGCCCGTCACGTACGACAGGTAGCCGGGCATCAGCGGGAGCACGCACGGGGACAGGAAGCTGACCAGTCCGGCCAGTGCCGCCGCGCCGACCGCGAGCAGCAGCGGGCCGGACTCGGCGAGCTGGCGGAACGTCTCGCCCATCAGCGGGAGCCGTTCGGCGGCGGCGACTCGGCGGCGACCTTCTCGACGATCGGCCGCAGCTCGTCCCGGGTGACGGCCCGGCGGATCACCACGGCGACCCGGCCCTCGCGGTCGAGCACGACGGTGGCCGGGGTGGTGTTCGGCGGGATGTCGAAGTTGAGCGCCTGCCGGCTGGCCGGGTCGAAGATGCTCGGGTACGTGACCCGGCCCTCCTCGAAGGCGATCGCCTTGTCCTTGCTGTCCTGCACGTTGATGCCGAGGAACGTCACGCCGGAGCCCTTCGTGGCCTGGTAGGTGGCCTCCAGGTCGTCCGCCTCGGCGCGGCAGGGGGCGCACCAGGAGCCCCAGAAGTTGACCACGACGACCTGGCCACGATCGCGGGAGATGTCGTAGCTGCCGCCGGTGAGCAGCTCACCGCTCACCTTCGGCGTCTTGGAGCGCTGCTCGGGGGCGCAGGTGACCGTCGAGCCGTCGGCGTCGCACCGGCTCTCCTGGCTGTCGGAGGAGCAGCCGACCAGCGCCGTACCGGCGGTGACGGCGGCGAGCAGGGCGGCGGCGAGCCTCCGGGTGAGCATCAGGCCCCCTTGGCCGTCCGGGCGGTCGGCGAGATCGAGACGAGGTGGGCGGCCGGCTCGGAGTACCCGATACCGGCGATCTTGGCGCCGTCGAAGTGGAACGAGGTGAGGCTGGCCAGGCCGCACTGGCGGCGACGCGGGTCGTGCCAGAGGCGCTTGCGCTCGACGTGCCGGCGCAGCGTCCAGATCGGGAGCTGGTGCGACACGAGGACAGCCTCACGTCCCTCGGCGGCGACCCGGGCGGCGTGCAGCGCGGCGAACATGCGCTCGGCGATGACCCGGTACGCCTCACCCCAGGACGGGGTCACCGGGTCGCGCAGCACCCACCAGTTGCGCGGGTCACGGAACGAGCCGTCACCCGGCGAGACCTTCTTGCCCTCGAACCAGTTCGCGCTCTCGATCAGCCGCTCGTCGACACCGACGGAGAGGCCGAACTGCGCCGCGATCGGCTCGGCGGTCTGCTGGGCACGCTCCAGCGGGCTGGCCACCACGTGCACGACGGTCCGGTCGGCGAGCGCCTGTGCCGCCGCCTTGGCCATCTGCACGCCCAGCTCGGAGAGGCGGAACCCGGGCAGGCGGCCGTAGAGGATGCCGTCCGGGTTGTGCACCTCGCCGTGCCGCAGCACGTGCACCACGGTCTCCGCCATTGGTTACCCTCCGTGTCCTGCTGCTGCCGCCGCCCGCGCCGCCACCGGCAGGGCGGCGGCGATCTGCTCCCACGCGGCGTCGTCGATCGCGGTCGAGACGAACCACGACTCGAACGCGCTCGGCGGCAGGTAGACGCCACCGGCGAGCATCGCGTGGAAGAACGCCTTGAACGCGGGCACCACCTGGGTGCGGGCGCTGTCGTAGTCGCGCACGTCCGCGTCGGTGAAGAAGACCGAGAACATGTTGCCCGCTGTGGAGAGGCGGTGCGGCACGCCCGCCGCGGACAGCGCCTCGGTGGTGAGCTTGCCCAGCGCGGCGGCGGTCTCGTCGAGCCGCCGGTAGAGCGCGTCGTCGGCCAGCCGCAGCGTGGCGAGCCCGGCCGCGCAGGCCAGCGGGTTACCGGAGAGGGTGCCGGCCTGGTAGACCGGGCCGGCCGGGGCGAGCCGGGCCATGATCTCCGCGCGCCCGCCGAACGCCGCGGCGGGCAGGCCACCACCCATGACCTTCCCGTACGTCCACAGGTCCGCGTCCGACGGGTCGAGGCCGTGCCACCCGGCGCGGGACACCCGGAACCCGGTCATCACCTCGTCGACGATGAGCAGCGCCCCGTTGGCGTGGGCGATGCGGGCCAGCTCGGCGTTGAAGCCGTCGCGGGGGGCGATCACGCCCATGTTGCCGGCGGCTGCCTCGGTGATGATCGCGGCGATGTGCTGCCCCTCGGCGGCGAACGCCTCCTCGACCGCGCGCAGGTCGTTGTACGGCAGCACGATGGTGTCGCCGGCCGCCGCGCCGGTCACGCCGGGCGAGTCGGGCAGGCCGAAGGTGGCCACGCCGGAGCCGGCGGCGGCGAGCAGCGCGTCGGAGTGGCCGTGGTAGCAGCCGGAGAACTTAATGATCTTGGCGCGGCCGGTGAAGCCGCGGGCCAGCCGGATCGCCGACATGGTCGCCTCGGTGCCGGAGTTGACCAGGCGTACCTGCTCCACCGGCGTCCGCGCGATGATCTCCTCGGCCAGGTCGACCTCGCCCGGCGTCGGCGTGCCGAAGCTGGTGCCGAGCACCGCCGCCTCGCGCAGCGCCTCCACCACGGCCGGGTGGGCGTGGCCGAGGATGAGCGGGCCCCAGGAGCAGACCAGGTCGACGTAGCGCCGGCCGTCGGCGTCGAAGAGCCACGGACCCTCCCCCCGGACCATGAAGCGCGGGGTGCCGCCGACGGCACGGAACGCGCGTACGGGAGAGTTGACCCCGCCGGGCACGACGGCCTTGGCGCGGTCGAACAGGGCCTCGGAGGCCGGGGCGTCGGCCGGGTAGCGGCCGGATCCGGCGGAATGCGTCTCGGTCACGATGGGGCCATTGTGTCAGCGCCGGAGTGCTGCCTGGCAGGCACCCCGCAACGGGGGTTACCAGGCTCACCTGCCGGAGCGGCGCGACGGGCCGACGGCGATCGGCTCGACAGGCCCGATGGTCGAGATCGCGATAGGCTGACCGGGTGGATCGTGCCGAACTGTCCATCACCGTACACCGGACGGGTGACGAAGCAGTGCTTCGCCTGGCCGGTGAGATCGACATGCTCACGGCCGCCCAGCTCTCGACTGTGGTGAACGAGGTGCTGGCGGATCCGCCCCCGCGCATCGTGCTCGACCTGGCCGGGGTCACGTTCTGCGACTCGCAGGGCCTCGGCACGCTCGTGGTGCTCAGCCGCAAGGCCAGTCACGCCCAGTGCCTGCTGATCCTCACCAACGTGGGCGACTTCCTGATCCGCGTCCTGGACATCACGGGCCTCCGCAGCGCCCTGATGATCCGCAACGAAGCCACCCAGTAACGCACGCCCCGCCTTCGCGATCTTGCACTTGCGGCCCTCGACCTGGGCGATGTGCCCCTTTCGCCGGGGCCGCAAGCGCAAGATCGGCGCGGCCTAGGCGACGGGGAGGTCGCGGCGGCGGAATGTGAGCAGACCCGCTGTGGCCAGGGTGACCGCCAGGGCGGTCAGCACGTAGAGCGGGGTGGGGGCCCAGGTGTCGCGGAGCACCTGCGGGGTGTGCGTGAACGGCGACGCGTCCAGCAGCCACTGGTCCAGCTCCAGCACGGCGCCGAGCTGACCCAGCAGCACGCAGGCCGCCAGCACCACCCAGGCGGCCGACGCGAGCCGGGGCAGCAGGCCGTAGAGCAGCACGGCGAGCCCGGCCAGCACCCACGCCGCCGGCACCTGGGCCAGGCCGGCGGCGAGCATCCGGCCCAGTTGGCGGGGCACGTCACCGGTGCTCAGCCCGTACGTCAGGCCGGTGGCCAGCCCGGTCACCGCGAGCACCACCACCGGGCCGAGAAGCGCGAACGTCACGTGGGAGAACAGCCAGGTCGAGCGCCGGGTCCCGGTGGCGAGCACCGGCTCGGCGTGCCCGGCGGACTCCTCCGCGCGCATCCGCAGCGCGGCCTGGATGCCGTACCCGGCGGCGGCCAGCCCGGCCAGGCTCAGCGTGACCCCCAGGTAGGCGTCGGCCATCCCCGACGCCCCGCCGAGCCGGGCCACGATCTCCTCCATCCGCGGACTCCCCTCGACCGACCGGCCGGCCGCCTCGGCCGCGCCGCCGAGGATCAGCCCGAGCAGGCCGAACCCGACCGACCACCAGAGGATCTGCCCCCGGTGCAGCCGCCAGGCCAGCCCGAACGGACCGGACAGGGCACCACTCGCGGCGGCCGGGCCGAGCCGGGGCGGCAGCACGCCCGCGCCCAGGTCGCGGCGGACCGAGATCGGGTACGCGAGCGCCGCGAGCAGCGCCGTCGCGGCCAGCGGCAGGAGCAGCACCCACCACCGCTCCCCCTCGTACGGGCGGGCCCGGGCGGCCCAGCCCAGCGGGGACAGCCAGCTCGGCCAGTCGTTGCTCGCGGTGTCCCCGGCCAGGCGCAGCCCGAACGCGGCGCCGAGACCGGCGAGCCCGATGCCCCGCGCCCCACCGGCGGTCTCGGTCAACTGTGCCGCCAGCCCGCCGAGCGTGGCGAACACGACGCCGGTCAGCACGGTGACGAGGCCGTACGCCACCGAGCCGCCGACCGGCAGCCCGGTCGCGACCAGCCCGGCGGCGGTGAGCAGGCCGAGCAGCAGATCCGCCGCGTACGTGACGAGCAGCGCGGCGGTCAGCCCGGCGTGCCGCCCGAGCACGTTGCCGCCGAGCAGTTCCCGCCGGCCGGCCTCCTCCTCGGTGCGGGTGTGCCGGATGACGGTGAGCAGGCTGGCCAGCGCGACGATCAGCAGCAGGAATCCGCTGCGCTGGGCGGTCAGCCCGCCGACGCTGTCGCCGTAGGCGGGGCCGAGCAGCGCGACGATGGACGGGTTGCGGGCGGTGCCCTCCAGGTACGCGGCCCGCTCGGCGGCGGTCGGGAACAGCCCGGCGAAGCTGGCCGCGTACGTCATCGGCAGCACCGCGAGGATCAGCACCCACAGCGGCAGCAGGAGGCGGTCCCGGCGCAGGATCAGCCGGACCAGGTGGCGGGTGCCGGTGAGCGTGCTCATGCCCGGTCCGCCGTCTCGGGGCGCGCCGTGTCGGAGGGCGCCGCCGTCTCGTAGTGCCGCAGGAACAGCTCCTCCAGCGTGGGCGGCGTGCTGACCAGGCTGCGTACCCCCAGCTCGGTGAGCCGGCGCAGCGCGGCGTCGAGCGCGGCGGTGTCGACGTCGAAGCGCACCCGCCGCCCGTCCACCCGCAGGTCGTGTACGCCGGGCAGGTCGGCCAGGCCGTCGAGCGGCGCGGCGACCTCGGCGTCGATCGCGGTGCGGTGCAGGTGGCGCAGGTCGCCCAGCGTGCCGGACTCGACGGCCCGGCCAGCCCGAATGATCGTGACCCGGTCGCAGAGCGCCTCCACCTCGGCCAGGATGTGGCTGGACAGCAGCACGGTGCGTCCCTCGTGGACGGCCCGGCGGACCCAGTGCTGGAAGACCTCCTCCATCAGCGGGTCGAGCCCGGAGGTCGGCTCGTCGAGGATGAGCAGTTCGACGTCGGAGGCGAGCGCGGCGACCAGGCCGACCTTCTGCCGGTTGCCCTTGGAGTAGGTGCGGCCCTTCTTGCGCGGGTCCAGCTCGAACGACTCCAGCAGTTCGGCGCGGCGTCTCGGGTCCAGCCCGCCGCGCAGCCGCCCGAGCAGGTCGATCACCTCGCCGCCGCTGAGGTGGGGCCAGAGCGTGACGTCACCGGGCACGTACGCGAGGCGGCGGTGCAGCGACACCGCGTCCCGCCAGGGGTCGCCGCCCAGCAGCCGGGCGGCCCCCGCGTCCGCCCGCAGCAGGCCGAGCAGCACCCGGATGGTGGTCGACTTGCCGGATCCGTTCGGGCCGAGGAAGCCGTGCACCTCTCCGGTGCGGACGGTCAGGTCGAGCCCGTCGAGAGCCCGGGTGCGGCCGAACGTCTTCACCAGTCCGGACACATCGATTGCTGTTTCCATACTTCAGAAGTTACGCTCGTTTCACAAACTTGTGAAGACTGTAGGGTCACGGGGTGAGTGTCGAGGAGCCGACCATGAACGTGCCGCCCCAGCACGACGAGGAGGAGGTCCACCTCTTCGTCGAGCGGATGGCGATGGCCTTCGCCGACGTGGGCTTCCCCCGGATGGCCGCCCGGGTCCTGTTCACGGTGATGAGCGCCGACGACCCGCTCACCGCGGGCGAGATCGCCGCACGGCTCGGCGTCAGCGCGGCAGCCGTCAGCGGCGCGGTCCGCTACCTGACCCAGTTCGCCATGCTGATCCGCGAGCCGGTCAAGGGGTCCCGGAGCGACCGCTACCGGATGCCCGACAACCCGTGGTACGAGGCGACGATCACCAAGACCACGCTCTACAAGAACTTCATCGACATCGCGGCCGGCGGGGTCGACGCGCTGCACGGGCGCAGCACCCCGGCCGGCGAGCGGGTCGCCGAGATGCGCGACTTCTTCCTCTTCGTACAGGAGGAACTGGAATCGCTCGGCGACCGCTGGCGGGCCCGGCGGGCCGCGACCGGGCACGGTGGCCCGGCCGGCGGCTGAACCGTCAGCGGGCGTTGCCCCAGCGCGCCTGCTCCAGCAGCTCCACAGCGCGCTCCCGGGTCGACGGGTCGTCGTCGGCGCGCAGCAGCGCCGTCGCCTCGTCCACCGCGTCGGTCAGGTGCCGCCACTGCAGATCCCGCTCGCGCACCAGGTCCGACTGGGCGGCGAGCTGCCGCGTCTTCACCCACAGGTCGACGAAGACCGTCACCTTCGCGCGCAGCACCCACGGGTCGAACGGCTTGGTCAGGTAGTCGACCGCGCCGGCCGCGTAGCCGCGCAGAGCGAGCTGGGCGTCCTTGTCCGCGGCGGTCAGGAAGATGATCGGTACGTGCCGGGTGCGCTCGCGCCGCTTGATGTGGGTGGCCGTCTCGAAGCCGTCCATGTCCGGCATCTGGGCGTCCAGCAGGATCACCGCGAAGTCGTCCACCAGGAGCTGCTTGAGCGCGGCCTCGCCACTCTCCACCGCGACCGACTGCACCGGGAGACCCTGGAGGATCGCCTCCAGCGCCATCAGGTTCTCCCGCCGGTCGTCCACCAGCAGGGCCTTGGCCGTCTGCGTCACGCGTTCTCCTCGTCGCCTCGGCTCCGGCTGATCCAGGACGCCATCAGTTCGATCAGCTCGTCCAGGTCAACCGGCTTGGTGATGTAGTCGCTGCCGCCGGCGCCGAGCGCCGACTCCCGGTCGCCGGGCATCGCCTTGGCGGTCAGGAAGACGATCGGCAGGTCCGCGAACCGGTGGTTGCGGCGGATCTGCGCTGTCGTCTCGTACCCGTCCTGGTCCGGCATCATGGCGTCCATCAGGACGATGTCCACCTCGGGGTGCTCGGCGAGATGGCGCACGCCGTCCGCCCCGTTGTCCGAGTACAACACGGTCATCCCGTGCAGTTCCAACGCGGACGTCAGCGCGAACACGTTCCGTACGTCGTCGTCAATGATCAGCACGGTCACGCCGTCCAGGCGCCGGGTCGCCGGCGTCTCCTGTGGCTGCGGCAGCTCCATCGGCATGAGCAGCGACGACGGCAGGCCCGCGCGGCTCGGCGACGGCGGGGCCGGCGCCACCACCGCGTCCGGCGCCAGCACATCGGGTACGAAGAGAGTGAACGTCGAACCCTGACCGGGCGCGGACGAGACGGTGATCGTGCCGCCGAGCAGGCGGGCCAGATCGCGGCTGATGGACAGGCCGAGCCCGGTCCCGCCGTAGCGCCGGCTGGTCGTGCCGTCCGCCTGCTGGAACGCCTCGAAGATCAGCGACAGCTTGTCGTCGGAGATCCCGATGCCGGTGTCGATCACGGTGAACGCGATCACCCGCTGCGCGTTCGTCAGCGCCGGCACGTCGAAGACGGCGTTCTCGGCCGCCGGGCCGATCCGCAGCGTCACCGCGCCGTTGTCGGTGAACTTCACCGCGTTCGACAACAGGTTGCGCAGGATCTGCTGCAACCGCTGGGCGTCGGTGACCAGCGCGGGCGGCAGGTCGCGGCTCACCCGCACCTGGAAGTCCAGGCCCTTCTCCTCGGCCTGCGGCGCGAACGCCTGCTCCACGTAGCCGCGGATCTCGGCGAACTGGATCTCGGTGGGCTCCACGTCCATCCGGCCCGCCTCGATCTTGGACAGGTCGAGGATGTCGTCGATCAGCGACAGCAGGTCCGACCCGGCGCCGTGGATGGTCCGGGCGAACTCGATCTGCTTCGCGCTGAGGTTGCGCTCCGGGTTCTCGGCGAGCAGCCGGGCCAGCAGGAGCAGCGAGTTCAGCGGCGTACGCAGCTCGTGGCTCATGTTCGCCAGGAACTCCGACTTGTACGCCGACGCGCGGGTGAGCTGCTGCGCCTTCTCCTCCAGGCCGAGGCGGGCCAGCTCGATCTCCCGGTTCTGCGTCTCGATGTTGGCCTTCTGCTCGGACAGCAGCTTCGCCTTGTCCTCCAGCTCGGCGTTCGTGCGCTGCAACTCGGCCGACTGGTCCTGCATCTCGTGCGCCAGCCGCTGCGACTGCGCCAGCAGCTCCTCCGTACGCCGGTTGGCCTGGATGGTGTTCACCGCGACGCCGATGGTGAGCACCAGCCGCTCCAGGAACGCCAGGTGCAGCTCGGAGAACGTGGCCACGCCGGCGAACTCGATCACGCCGAGCAGTTCGCCCTCGAACTGGACCGGCAGCACCACCAGGTCGGCCGGGGGCGTGTCGGCCAGCCCGGACCGTACGACGAGACGCCCGTCCGGCTGCGCCTTGACCCGGATCGTCCGGCGCGACAGCGCGGCCTGCCCGACCAGCCCCTCACCCGGGCCGAACGTCACGTCGTGCCCCCGGGCCACGTACCCGTAGGAGGCGGTGAGCCGCAGCCGCATGCTGCCCTCGGAGCTGTCCGCCAGGAAGAACGCGCCGAGCTGCGCGTCCACCAGCGGGGTCACCTCCTGCATGATCATCCGGCAGACCTCGCCCAGGTCGCGCTGGCCCTGGAGCAGACCGCCGATCCGGGCCAGGTTCGAGTCCAGCCAGCCCTGCTCGGCGTTCTTCTTCGTCGTCTCCCGGAGGGTGACGATCATCTGGTTGATGTTGTCCTTCAGCTCGGCGACCTCGCCCTGCGCCTTCACGTTGATCCGCTGGGTCAGGTCGCCGCGGGTCACCGACGTGGAGACCTGCGCGATGGCACGCAACTGCGTGGTCAGCGTCGAGGCGAGCTGGTTGACGTTCTCGGTGAGGTCGCGCCACGTACCGGAGACGCCCTTGACCTGGGCCTGACCACCCAGCTTGCCCTCGGTGCCCACCTCACGCGCGACCCGGGTCACCTCGTCGGCGAACGACGACAGCTGGTCCACCATCGTGTTGACGGTGTTCTTCAGCTCCAGGATCTCGCCCTGCGCGTCCACAGTGATCTTCTGACCCAGGTCACCGTTCGCCACGGCGGTGGTGACCGAGGCGATGTTCCGCACCTGGCTGGTCAGGTTCGACGCCATCGAGTTCACGTTGTCGGTCAGGTCCCGCCACGTACCCGAGACGCCCTTGACCTGGGCCTGACCACCCAGCTTGCCCTCGGTACCCACCTCACGCGCCACCCGCGTCACCTCGTCGGCGAACGACGACAGCTGATCCACCATCGTGTTCACGGTGGACTTCAGCTCCAGGATCTCGCCCCGGGCGTCCACAGTGATCTTCTGCGACAGGTCACCCTTCGCCACCGCCGTCGACACCTGGGCGATGTTGCGCACCTGCGCGGTCAGGTTCGACGCCATCGAGTTCACGTTGTCGGTCAGGTCGCGCCAGGTGCCGGCGACGCCGCGCACCTGGGCCTGGCCGCCGAGCTTACCCTCGGTGCCCACCTCACGGGCCACCCGCGTCACCTCGTCGGCAAACGACGAGAGCTGATCCACCATCGTGTTGACAGTGGACTTCAGCTCCAGGATCTCGCCCCGGGCGTCCACTGTGATCTTCTGCGACAGGTCACCCTTCGCGACGGCGGTGGTGACCGAGGCGATGTTCCGCACCTGGCTGGTCAGGTTCGACGCCATCGAGTTCACGTTGTCGGTCAGGTCCCGCCACGTACCCGAGACGCCCTTGACCTGGGCCTGACCACCCAGCTTGCCCTCGGTACCCACCTCGCGCGCCACGCGTGTCACCTCGTCGGCGAACGACGACAGCTGGTCCACCATCGTGTTGACGGTGTTCTTCAGCTCCAGGATCTCGCCCTGCGCGTCCACAGTGATCTTCTGACCGAGGTCGCCCTTGGCGACAGCCGTGGAGACCTGGGAGATGTTGCGGACCTGGCTGGTCAGGTTGCCGGCGAGCTGGTTCACGTTCTCGGTGAGGTCACGCCAGGTGCCGGAGACGCCGCGCACCTGCGCCTGACCGCCCAGCTTGCCCTCGATGCCCACCTCGCGCGCCACGCGTGTCACCTCGTCGGCGAACGACGACAGCTGATCCACCATCGTGTTCACGGTGTCCTTCAGCTCCAGGATCTCGCCCTGGGCGGCCACCGTGATCTTCTGCGACAGGTCACCCTTCGCCACCGCCGTCGACACCTGGGCGATGTTGCGCACCTGCGCGGTCAGGTTCGACGCCATCGAGTTGACGTTGTCGGTCAGGTCCTTCCAGGTGCCGGCCACGCCCGGCACCTCGGCCTGGCCGCCCAGCTTGCCCTCGGTGCCCACCTCACGCGCCACCCGGGTCACCTGCTCGGCGAACAGCCGCAGCGTGTCCGTGAGCGAGTTCATCGTGTCGGCCAGCTCGGCCACCTCGCCGCGCGCCCCGACCGTGATCTTCTGCGACAGGTCGCCCTTCGCCACGGCTGTCGCCATCTGCGAGATCGACCGCACCTGCCCGGTGAGGTTCGACGCCATGGTGTTCACCGAGTCGGTGAGGTCCTTCCAGGTGCCGGCCACCCCGCGTACGTCGGCCTGGCCGCCCAGCTTGCCCTCGGTGCCCACCTCGCGGGCCACCCGGGTCACCTCGTCGGCGAACGACGACAGCTGATCCACCATCGTGTTCACGGTCCGGCCGATGCGCAGGTACTCACCGCGCAGCGGGCGACCGTCGATCTCCAGCGCCATGTGCTGGGACAGGTCGCCGTCGGCCACCGCCACGATCACCCGGGCGATCTCGGTCGTCGGCCGGCCCAGGTCGTCGATGAGCGAGTTGACCGCCCGCTGCCCCTCCGCCCACGAACCGTCCAGGCCCTCGTCGTCCAGGCGCTCGGTGAGCCGGCCGTCACGGCCGACGATCCGGCTGATCCGCCGCAGGTCGAGGTGCTGCCGCTCCTGCAACGACACCACGTCGTTGAAGGCGTCGGCGACCTCACCGGGCAGACCCGCCCGCCGGGGCAGGCGCACCCGCAGGTCGCCGCGCCCCACCCGGCGCAACGCCTCGACCAGTTCGCCGAGGAGCACCTCGTGGTCGGACGCGGACGGGTCAGCGGTCATCGACTGATTCACCGTGGCCATCGTTCCTCGCTCCGCTCGGGCTCGTGCGGTCACACGGGCCATCCCATCATTGTGCCGCGCGATCCGTCGAGGTCACCGCGTGTGATCGCGCGTCACGCGCGGTATCAGCCCGGCCGGCGGGTTCGGCCGGATGCTTGGCACCCGGGGTGGGCGCGGTGGAGGATACGAAGGTGTCAGCGGAGGCAGGGCCTGCTAGCGGCGGCGCGAACGAGCGCGTCCGCCGGGTCCGCCTCCCCGCCGACCGGCGCACCCCGGCGGCCGCCCGCGCGCTGGTGCGCACCATGCTGCTCGAAGCGCGGCTGCCCGAACTGCTGAACGAGGCGCTGCTGCTCACCACCGAGTTGACCACGAACGCCGTCGAACACGCCCGAACCGAACTGGACATCGAGGTCGACACCGACCGCAACGGCCTCACCGTGACCGTCACCGACTTCGCCTCCGGCCCGGTCGACGAGCTGATCGTGGGTGTGCGAAACACCACGTCCGACATCACCGAGGTGGCCACCCGAGGGCGCGGGCTGCTGCTCGTCGACCACTTCGCCAGCCGGTGGGGCACCACGTACCTCCCCACCGGCAAGGGCGTCTGGTTCCGCCTCGACCGGCCCGGCCCCGGCGGTTCCGCCCGGCCGTCGGCCGGCCCACTGCGCGTCGCCGAACGGACCAGCGACGGTACGCCGAGCGCCGCGGCCATGAGCGACTTGATGCAGATCACCCCCGACGCGTACGCCGACGAGCCGCTGTCCGAGTTCGCCACCGGGCTGCTGACCCGGGTCGCCGAGATGGTCGGCGCCGCCGGTGGCACGGTCCGGCTGGACCGGGGCGACGGGCTCGGCACCCAGGTGTTCGCCAGGTACGGCCGGCCGCCGCGCGAGGACAACGAACTGCTGCGCGTGCCGTTGGCCGTGCACCGGCCGTACTCCGGTGAGCTGGAGCTGGACGCGGCACCCTCGGCGTACGCCCGGCCGCTCGCCGTGCTGGCCGCCGAGCGGCTGTCGCTGCACCTGGAGAACGACAGGCTGCGCCGCGCCGACGTACGCCGCTCCACCTGGCTGACGTTCCTGGCCGAGGCCAGTGAACTGCTCGCCCAGTCGCTCGACGTCGAACTGACCATGGCGCTCGTCCCGCAGCTCGTGGTGCCCCGGCTCGGCCAGTGGTGCGCGGTGCACACCACCGACGAGTGGGGCCGGCTGCGGCTCGCCGCGTCGAGCCACGCCGACGAGGCGATGCTGCCGCAGCTGCACCGGACCCTCCAGGAGACCGGCCCGGACTCGATCCAGTCGCGGCTGCGCGAGGCGTCCCGCAACGCCGCCCAGGTGCCGCTCGGCGGGCCGATGGAGGGCTTCGCCGTACCCCTCATCGCCCGTGGCCAGCGGCTCGGCACCCTCGCCGTGGGCCGGCACCAGCGGCACCGGCACGACCCGGACGAGGTCTCGGTGCTGGAGGACGTGGCCCGCCGCGCCGCCCTCGCCATCGAGAACGCCCGCATCCACGCCGAGCGCCGCCGGGTCGCCCAGACGCTCCAGCAGTCGCTGCTGCCGCCGGTGCTCCCGGTGGTCGAGGGCATCGGCTTCGCCGCCGAGTACGTCCCGACCGGCGACGACGCGGAGGTCGGCGGCGACTTCTACGACGTGCTTCCGCTGCCGGACGGCCGCTGGCTCGTGGTGGTCGGCGACGTGTCCGGCAAGGGCGTGCAGGCCGCCGCCGTGACCGGGCTGGTCCGGGACGTGATCCGGGTGCTCGTCGGCGACGGCAAGCCGCTGCCCGAGGTGCTCGGCCGGCTCAACGAGACGCTTGTCGAGCGCGGCGGCGGACGCTACTGCACGCTTGCGCTCGCGTCCGTCGCACCCGGCGACGGCGACCAGCTCGACGTCTCGCTGCACCTGGCCGGTCACGACCGCCCGGTCCTGCTGCACGGCGGTGGCGGCGCGACGTTCGTCGGTGTGGGCGGTACGGCCCTCGGCCTGCTCGACGCCATCACCACACCGACCGCCGAGCTGTCGCTCAAGCCCGGCGACGCGCTGATCTTCTACACCGACGGCGTCACCGAGCGGCGACGCGGACGCGAGCTGTTCGGCACCGAGCGGCTGCGCGAGTCGGCGGCGCCGCTGGCCGGGTACTCGGCCGACGTGGTGGCCGCCCGGCTGCGCGCCACCACCATCGCCTTCTCCGCCGAACCCCCACGCGACGACATAGCCGTCCTGGTCCTCCGAAACGACACCCCCTAACCCCCGGCCCCGGCCCCGGCCCCGGCCCCGGCCCCGGCCCCGGCCCCGGCGATCATGAACTTAGCCGCTCAATTCGCCCGATTCCTCGCCGCCAACTTCATGGTCAACCCGCTCCGGCCCGCCCGCCACGGACGCCTGAGCCGGCCCCTCGTGGCACCCCAGCCGCCCGCCTCGCGCCTCAACCCGCCCATCGGCGGTGATCAACGAGTTTGTGTCCTCTGGGGGCGCGAAATCTGACGCAAAGTCCTTGATCACCGGGCGAGGCGAGGCGATCACCGGGCGAGGCGGGGCGGGCCAGGGCGGGGCGGGGACGGAGGACGGGGACGCGGGTGGAGCCGAGGCTGAGTGCGGGCCGGGGGTGCCCAGCAGGTGGGGACGCCCGGCAGGCAGGGTGCTCCGGCGGGTGCGCCGGCAGGTGTGGGCGCCCCCCGGCGGGCGGGGCACCGGCACGGGTGGGCCGGGCGTCGGCAGGCTGGTGCCCAGGGGCGGGGCTGGTCAGAGGCCGCCGGGTAGGCGGCCGGGGGCCAGTCGGCGGTGCGGGTCCAGGTGGGCCTTGGCGCTGCGCAGTCGCGGCAACGCGGGCAACTCGCCCCAGAGGTCGACGCCACGGCGTACCGCCGCGGGCGCGGCCACCACCACGCACCGGCCCCGCCGGGCGATCAGCACACTGCGGACCGCGGTGAGGATCGAGGCGACCCGGTCGGGTGGCAGCGCGCCGGACAGGGCGGCGTGCACGGTGCCCGAGCCGGCCGAGCCGCGTACCGGCACCGGGGCGCCGGTGGCGTCGCGCAACGCGTAGACGGCGGCGTGCAGGTCGTTTATCGGCACCTCGATACGCAGCGCCGTGTCGCCTGGCGCGAAGGGGTAGCGCCCCCACCATTCCGGCGCGTGGTGACTGACAATCGTCTCGGGGCCGAGGATCGCGGTGAGGCGCTCGGCCCGTTCGGTCACGTCGGCCGGGCCGCCCTCCAGCAGCACCACCAGGCTGCCCGCCGCCGGGCGGCCGGTCACCGCGGGATGGTCGGGGCGGTTGACCACCGACGGGTGCGTGGCCGGAATCCGTCGCCGGGGCAGCGGCACCGGCACCGGCAGGTCCAGCTCCACGGCGGCCGGGTCGACGCCGGCGGCGAGGACGGCCTGCACCAGGTCGTGCACCTCCAGCGGCGTCCAGACCGGGCGGGACACCCAGAGCCGGCCGGCCGGTACGGCGTGCACCCGCATGGTGGCCGAGACGAGCACGCCGAAACCGCCCTGCGAGCCGCAGAGCAGCCGGGCCACGTCCAGCCCGGGCACCTCGCCCCGGCCGAGGATCGCATCGCCGCCACCACGAACCGGATCGTCGCCGAACACACCACCGGCGGAACCGCCGCCCCCGGCGGGACCGCTGTCACCGGCGGAACCGCCAGCGCCCGCCGGACCGCGCCCGCCCGCCCGGCCACCGCCACGGCCGGGGGCGGCTCGGCGGAGGGCCGCCGTGCCGGACTCGCCGACGCTCACCAGCTCGCCGTCGGCGTCGAGGTAGCGCACGCCGACGAGCTGGGCACACGGGCTGCCGTGCCGGTGCCGCAGCGGGCCGGTCTCGTCGGCGGCGAGCACACCGCCGAGCGTCGCGCCGGGCGAGGGCGCGTCGACCGGCAACCGCTGGTTGGTGCGCGCGAGCGTGGCCTGGACCGCGCGCAGCGGCGTACCGGCGCCGATCTCGGCCACCGCCGCGTCGCGCGACTCGTGCCAGACCCCGGCGAGGCGGCCGGTGTCGAGCATGATGTCCACCTGCGCCGGTGCGGCGCCCCAGTCGATCTTCGTGCCGGCGCCGCGGGGCACCACGGTCAGGTCGTACGCGGCGGCCAGCCGCAACACCTCCGCGGCGGCGTGCGGGCCGCCCGGCACGGCCACCCACCGGGCGGTACGGCCGGCCACCTCGTCGGCCGGGCCGGCGAAGCGGGCGAACGGGTCGCCGCAGATCGCGGCCAGCTTCCGGGTGATGTCGAGGGCTCCGAGTCGGTCGGTGGAACGTGCCGCATCCGCCATGGCGGCTATCGTACACATGTTCGAAAGACCTGGCGGCGAGTCGCGGGATTCGGTCGGCGGGCGACCCCGGCGGCCGCCCGGCGCCCGGTAACGTGGCGCCGTGACCGAAACCCCACCGCCCGTCGCCAAGCGCGTCCCCACCGAGCGCGTCCATCACGGTGACACAGTCCTCGACGAGTACGCCTGGCTCGCCACCAAGGACGACCCGGACACGATCGCGTACCTGGACGCGGAGAACGCGTACACCGAGGCGCGCACCGCCCACCTGGCCGGGCTGCGCGCTGAGCTGTTCGAGGAGACGCGCCGGCGCACCCAGGAGACCGACCTGTCGGTGCCGACCCGCAAGGACGGCCACTGGTACTACACCCGCACGGTCGAGGGTCAGCAGTACGGCGTGCAGTGCCGGCGCGCGGTCCGGCCCGGCGAGACCGCGCCCCCGGTCAGCGCGGACGGCGCCCCGCTCGACGGTGAGGAGGTGCTGCTCGACGGCAACCAGCTCGCCGAGGGGCACGACTTCTTCTCCCTCGGCGCGTTCGACGTCAGCCCGGACGGCCGCTGGCTGGCCTACTCCACCGACTTCTCCGGCGACGAACGCTTCACGCTGCGGATCAAGGATCTGACCACCGGCGAGTCGCTGCCGGACGAGGTGCCGGACACGTTCTACGGCACCGCCTGGTCGAGCGACGCGTCCACGCTGTTCTACGTGACAGTGGACGACGCGTGGCGGCCGAACCGGGTCTGGCGGCACACCGTCGGCACGTCGTCCAGCGAGGACGTGGTGGTGTACCAGGAGGACGACGAGCGGTTCTGGGTCGGCGTCGAGCTGACCCGCTCGGAGCGCTTCGTGGTGATCGACATCCACAGCAAGGTCACCAGCGAGGTCCGGGTGATCCCGGCGGCCAACCCGACCGGTGAGCCCGCCGTCGTCGCGCCACGGCGTCAGGGCATCGAGTACGCGGTGGAGCACCACGGCCACCGCTTCCTGATCCTGCACAACGACGGCGCTGAGGACTTCGCGCTCGCTTACACCTCGGCGGACGCGCCGGGCGAGTGGACGCCGCTGATCCCGCACACGCCCGGCACCCGGCTGGAGGCCGTCGACGCGTTCGAGGACCACCTCGTCGTGTCGCTGCGCGCAAACGGGCTGACCGGCCTGCGGGTGCTGCCGGTGGGCAGCGACGACAGCTGGGACATCGACTTCCCCGAGCCGATCTACAGCGTGGGGCTGGACGCGAACCCGGAGTACCGCACGAACGAGGTGCGGCTGCGTTACACGTCGCTCGTCACCCCCGACTCGGTCTACGACTACGACCTGGTGACCCGCGAGCTGACGTTGCGCCGGCAGAAGCCGGTCCTTCCCGGGCCGGACGGGCGGCCGTACGACCCGGCCGACTACGAGCAGCACCGGGACTGGGCACTCGCCGAGGACGGCACCCGCGTACCGATCTCGCTGGTCTGCCGCCGGGGCACGCCGCGCGACGGCTCGGCCCCCGCTGTCATCTACGGCTACGGGTCATACGAGGCGAGCATGGACCCGTGGTTCTCGATCGCCCGGCTGAGCCTGCTCGACCGCGGCGTGATCTTCGCGGTGGCGCACATCCGGGGCGGCGGTGAGCTGGGCCGGCGCTGGTACGACGAGGGCAAGCTGCTGGCCAAGAAGAACACGTTCACCGACTTCGTGGCCTGCGCCCGGCACCTGGTCGAGGCGGGCTGGACGGCGAGCGACCGGCTGGTCGCCCGGGGCGCGTCGGCCGGCGGCCTGCTGATGGGCGCGGTGGCGAACCTCGCGCCGGACGCGTTCGCCGGGATCGTCGCGCAGGTGCCGTTCGTGGACGCGCTCACCTCGATCCTCGACCCGTCGCTGCCGTTGACGGTCACCGAGTGGGAGGAGTGGGGCAACCCGCTCGACGACCCCGAGGTCTACGCGTACATGAAGTCCTACACGCCGTACGAGAACGTGACCGCCGCCGACTACCCGGCTGTCCTGGCGGTGACCAGCCTCAACGACACCCGCGTGCTCTACCACGAGCCGGCCAAGTGGATCGCCCGGCTGCGCGCGCTCGCGCCGTCCGGCGACTACCTGCTCAAGACCGAGATGGGCGCGGGCCACGGCGGCCCGAGCGGCCGGTACGACTCCTGGCGCGAGGAGGCGTTCGTCAACGCCTGGATCCTCGACCGCGTCGGCCGGGCCTGACCCGTACCCGATCGGATGAGCGACGAGGAGCAGCCGGCGGCGCGACGCGCGCCCGCCTGGCTGCTCCTCGTGGTGGTCGCCGCCGCGCTCGTGGTGTGCTGCTGTTCGACTGTCATCGGGCTGGCCGTCGCCGGCTCCGCCGGCCTGCTCGGCCGCTGACCGGTCAGGTGCTGCGCAGTTCCTCGACCGAGGTCGCGGCGCGCAGGAACAGCAGGCCGGCCACGACCGTGCACAGCACCGCCGCCAACCCGCTCGCCGCGAGCCAGGCCAGATGATCCCACGGTACGTCCGGCGGGACCGTCGTCTTCGGCACCCACTCGACGCGAATGTACGGCGCGGCGGTGGCCGGATCGCCGCACAGATCCGCACCGGCGTCGCAGAAGGTTCGCGCGAAGCCACCGTTCCCCGGCGCCGGCATGACGCCCCGGACCAGCAGGTAGCCGACGGTCAACGCGAGCCCGATCGCGGGTACGGCGGGGGCGAGCGCGGCCCAGAGCAGTGCCCGGCCGATGGTGGCTCGTGGCACGCCGGTCGCCACCTGCGCCGCGTACGCCCGTCGCCGGCTGGTGATGCCCTCGACCACCGCCACGAGCAGCCCACCGCCGGCGATCGCCATCGCCACCACGACCGCGAGGTCGACCAGGTCCATCGCGCCGAGGTAGAAGCCCGGGTCGGCCATTCCGGAGCCGGTGCGGCGGGTCACCTCGGCCTGGGCCTGGAAGTCGGCACGCATCGCCGCGGCACCGGCGCCGAAGATCAGCGCGGCGAGCAGGGCGGCGAAGGTGCGGCTGCCGGCCCACGGGTCGGCGACCAGCCGGCGGGCGGCGAGCAGGGCGGCCGGGCCGCGTCCGTGCCGGTGCAGCAGCCGGCCGGTGTGGTACGAGATCCAGCCGGTGCCGGACACGACACCGATCGTCGCGGTCAGCCCGCCGACGACGAGCAACGTCGGCACCTGCCAGTCGGGTGCCACGGCGCCACGCCGCTCGTACCAGAGCAGGAGCGGGCGGATCGCGGCGAACATGGCCAGCGCGGCGAGGATGAGCACGCCCGGCCACGGCCAGGGCGCCCGGGTGCGGACCTTGCGCACGACGCCGAACGGGGTGGTGGTGACCCGCCGCAGCAGCAACGCGCTCACCAGCGCGGCGGCCAGCGGCAGGCCGAGCACGACGGCGGCCACCGCCATCGGCGCCGGGTGCACGTCGGTGGGCAGCGGCAGCCGCCCGTCCGCGTCGGGCCGGTGCAGCAGCCCGCGCCCGGCCAGGAAGACGGCTAGGCCGACGAGGGTGCCGATCAGACTCGCCACGCCGGTCTCGGCGACCGCGACCCGGGTGACCTGCCCGGGGGTGGCACCGGCCAGCCGGAGCGCGGCCAGCCGCCGGTCCCGGCCCGGCGCGCCGAGGCGGGCACACTGTCCGGCCAGGCCGAGGACCGGCACGCAGAGCAGCAGCAACGCGAACGCGACGCCGGGACGGAGGCCGGGTTCCCGCAGCAGGGCGTTCGTGTACTGGTCGGACTGCGTCCAGGCGTCGCCGGGCGGCTTCACCACCGACAGCACTGTCAGCGCGGCCAGCCCGGCCAGCGTCGCGAGCGCGGCGCTCAGCGCGGTGAGCACCACCCGGGCGACGTCGGTGCGGGTGCCGGCCAGCGCGAGCCGCAGCAGCGTGCCCGGTCTCACCGTGACCCACCCGGCAGCGCCGGGTCGAGCCCGAGCCCGGTGTGGTCGACCATGCCGTCGCGCAGGCTGACCTCCCGGTCCGCGTACGCGGCGATGCGCGGCTCGTGGGTCACCAGCACGACAGTGGTGCGCTGCTCGCGGGCCAGCCGGACGAGCTGGGTGAGCACCTGCTCGCCGGCCAGCGTGTCGAGCGCGCCGGTCGGCTCGTCAGCGAAGATCACCCGTGGTTCGGTGACGAGCGCCCGGGACAGCGCGCAGCGCTGCTGCTGCCCGCCGGACATCTCACCCGGCCGGGCGTCGGCGACGTCGGCCACCCCGAGCCGGTCCAGCCAGGAGAGCGCCGCGGTCCGCGCCGCTCGCCGCCCCGTGCCGGCGAGCAACAGCGGAAGCGCGACGTTCTCCGCGGCGGTCAGCTCGGCGACGAGCTGACCGAACTGGAACAGCACCCCGAATTCGGTACGGCGCAGCCGCGAGCGCGCCGCCTCCGACCACGTGTCGATCCGTTCTCCGCGCCAGGTGACCTGACCGGCGTCGGGGCGCAGGATGCCGGCGAGGCAGTGCAGCAGCGTGGACTTGCCACAGCCGCTCGGGCCGGTGACCGCGACGATCTCGCCTTCGGCCACGTCGAGCGTCACACCGCGCAGCGCGGGGGTGTGACCGTAGGCGCGGACCACTCCGCGCGCTTGCAGGAACGTCACGAGCGCACCTCCCGGTGCCAGTCGGCGACCCGGTCCAGGGTGGTGTGCAGCCACCGGAGATCGGCGTCGAGGTGGGCGATGGCGAAGTCGGCGGCGACCACCTCGTCGAGGCGGACGCCGGGGGTCGTCTTCAGCGCGGTCAGTTCGCGCAGGCGTTGCGTGTGCGCCTGCCGCTGGGCGATCAGGTAGGTGCGGGCCTGGCCGACGTCGGCCACCAGGAGCGCGACCACCACCTTGGCGAAGAGCGTGCTGGCCACGTACGGCATCGGCGGCTCGACGGTGCCGAGCCAGTGGTCCAGCGCCGCCCGCCCGTCGTCGGTGAGCGCGTAGGCGGTCCGGTCCGGACCGCCGTCCCGCTCCTGGCCGGTCGGCACGACCAGGCCGTCCCGGTGCAGGCGGGCCAGCGTGGCGTAGACCTGCCCGAAGGCGAGCGGCCGGGCCCGGGGCAGCCGCTCGTCGTGCGCACGCTTCAGCTCGTAGCCGTGGCGTGGCCCGGCGGCGAGCAGCCCGAGCAGGACGTGCTGAGTGGACACTCCCTTACTATTCGCTGAGTGAATAGCACTGTCAAGAACGGCCCGCGCGGGACAACGCGGGCCGTTCGGTTCAGCGGGCCCAGGCCGGGTCGCGGCCGGTCCGGCCGAGCAGCGCGTCCATGCCGTCCGGTGCCGCGCCGGTGGGCACCGGCGGGCCGAACGCGCCCATCTTCTGTCCCATGTCGCCCATCCGGTCCATGAACTCGTGCCCCGCCGCCACCACGGCCGGGTCCACCGCCAGTTCCTGGCCGGTGGCCCGGGCGAGGTCCCATCCGTGGACGGCGAGGTCGATCAGGGCCATCAAGCCGACCGTCTCCTGCGGCAGCCCCATCCCGGGCGAGACGCCATCCTGCGCGGCCGGGTCGGACCACGCCTCGGTCAGCCGGTCCGTCTCGGCAGCGAACCGCTCCCGCCAGCCGCCGGTCAGATGGTCGGCCTTGCCGGACCAGTCGACCTCCTCCCGGCGGGCCAGCGTCTGGAAGTTGACCACCACGTCGAACAGGTGGCCGAGCAGGTCGCGCACCGTGTAGCCGGGGCAGGGCGTGGGCAGACCCAGCTGGTCGTCGGAGATGCCGCGTACCACCGCCACCGTACGCGGCGCCGCGACGGCGAGCAGCTCACTAGTCTTCGTGCTCATAGGGGCAGCGTATGAGGGCGGTCTTGAAGAAATGCGACACGAACCGCGACGCGACAACCGGGGCATCCTCGATCCGGACCGGCTGCGCCGGCGGGTACGGTTCCGACGCCGGCTGCCCGCCCCGGCGCTGCGCCTGTGGGTCGAGCACTACTGGCTGATCGACTGGGACCTGGACGAGCCGTTCGAGCAACGGGTGGTGCCGCACCCGGCCGTGAACGTGGTGTTCCAGGCGCAGGAGGGCGCGCCCGAACAGGGCGAGATCGCCGGCGTCGACACCGGCCTGTTCGCCGTCACGCTGCACGGCGCCGGCCGGGTCTCCGGCGTCCAGTTCCGCCCGGGCGGTTTCCGGCCGTTCTGGCGGCGCCCGGTCGCCGAGTTGACCGGCCGGCGCGTACCGATCCCGGACGGGCCGGTCTGCCCGGGCACCGACGACGAGCGCTGCGCGAAACTGGACGCCCTGCTGACCTCGTGGTCGCCGGTCGCTGATCCGCTCGCCGCCGAGGCCACCGCCCTGGTCGAGGAGATCCGCGCCGACCGGACCGTGCTACGGGTCGCCAACTTCGCCCGGCGGCACGCCGTCTCCACCCGCCGGCTCCAGCGCCTCTTCCTGGACCACGTCGGCGTCGGTCCGAAGTGGGTGATCCGCCGCTACCGGCTCCAGGAGCCGATCGAACAGGCCGCCGCCGGGCCGCTCGACTGGTCGCGGGTCGCCGCCGATCTGGGGTACGCCGACCAGGCCCACCTGGTCCGCGAGTTCACCGCCGTCACCGGGGTCTCCCCCGCCGCGTACGCCCGCTCGCTGGCCGCCCTGCGCCAGTGAGGCGCGGTCCTCAGCCCGACCGCCGCGGTCTCCCGGTCTCCCGGACTTGCTCTGCACCCCCCGGCGCGCCGCTCTGCTCCCGCCCACGACCACCCGCCGCGCACCCATCAAGCAACCGGAGAGATCTTGGTACGAAAGTGCCCCCATAGGGGCCATTCCGTACCAAGATCTCGCAGTTGCCGATGGGCGCGGAACACGGTCAGCGGCGGCGGACCGCCACCACCGCCACGTCGTCCTGGATCTCCGGCGGCGCCAGCTCAACCAGCAGTCGCTGGCAGAACTCGTCCAGGTTGTCGTCGACCCGGGTGGCGGCCACGCCGAGCGCCGCCATGCCGTCGTCGATGGTGGCGTCCCGCCGTTCGATCAGCCCGTCGGTGTAGAGCACCAGCGTGGCCCCGGCGGGAAGCACGAACTCCAGATCCGGCGGGCGCTTCGCGCGCACCCCGAGCAGCGGCGCGGACTGCGCCACGAACTCGACCCGGCCGTCGCGGCTCAGCAACGCCGGCAGGTGCCCGGCGCTCGCCAGCCGGACCAGCCCCGTCGGCGGGTGGAGCAGCAGCACGCAGATGGTGGCCAGCTCGTTCGGCAGCAGGGTTCGCATCAGCTCGTTGACCCGGTCCAGGATCACCCCGGGCTGATGGCCCTCGACCGCGTACGCCCGCACCGCGTGTCGCAACTCGGCCATCACGGTTGCGGCGTGCAGCGAGTGCCCGGCCACGTCGCCGATCGCCACCAGGAGATGCCCGTCGAGCATCACCAGCTCGTAGAAGTCGCCGCCCACCTCGGTCTGCGCGCTCGCCGGCTCGTACCGGACGGCCAGGTCCAGGCCCACGACGTCGGGCAGCCGCTGCGGCAGCAGGCTGCGCTGCAACGTCACAGCGATCCGGTGCTCCTCGTCGAAGGACCGTTGCGCCTCCACCGCCGAGGCGACCGCCTGGGCGAGCTGCACCAGCACCGGCGTACGGACGGTCTGGGTGGCGGTCGGCACCACCACGTAGAGCGGGGCGCGGTCCTCCCGCAGCCGGGAGGCGGCAACCGTCACCGTGTCACCGTCCGGCCAGTCCGCCACCGCCCAGTTGGCCGGCTCGTCGACCCGCACCCGGGTGCCGATCGGCACGCCGGTGTCGTCCACCACCCACGGCACGATCCGGGCCGGCGTGTGCGGGTCGTCCGCCACCCCGGCCAGGCAGTCCCCGTCGAACGTCTCGGCGACCACCGCGGCCGGGGCCTTGAAGATCCGCGCCGCGCCGCTCGCGGCGGCCTCCAGCAGCCGGACGAAGTTCGGCGTCGCGTGCATCTCCACTGTGGCGTCGGCGAGCGCGGCCAGCCGTTCGGCGAGCTGCTCGGCACGCAGCCGGGCCTGGTAGTAGCGCAGCACCGCGTGGGCGGTGGCGACCAGTTCCTCCGGCTCGATCGGCTCGGCCAGGTAGGCGTCCGCGCCCCGGGTGAGACCCTGCGCCCGGTCCACCACGTCGACCGCGTGGGCGGAGACGTGGATGACCGGGATGTACGGGTACTCGTCCTTGATCCGCTCGCACACCTCGAAGCCGCTCATGTCGGGCAGCCGCACGTCGAGCACCACGAGGTCGATGTGTTCCCGGCCCACCCGCTCCAGCGCCGCCGTGCCGTTCTCCGCCTCGACGGTGACGAATCCGGCCCGGGTCAACCAGTTGACCAGCAGGTATCGCTTGGGGCCGCTGTCATCGACCACAAGCACGGTCACCGGCCCGCCGTCCACCGTCACGCTCCGCCCGCGGGGAGGACCACTGTGAACCTGCTGCCCCGGCCGGGTTCGCTGGTGAGCTCCAGCGTCCCGCCGAGCAGCGTGATCAGCCGGCGCGCGTACGGCAGGCCGAGCCCGGTGCCACCGACCCGGGTCGTGCCGGGCACCTGGTAGAACTCCTCGAAGACCCGTTCGTGCAGCTCCGGCGGGATGCCCACACCGGTGTCGGTGACCGAGAGCGTCCACTGGTCGCCCTGACGTTCGGCCCGCAGGCGCACCTCGCCGCGCTCGGTGAACTTCAGCCCGTTGTGCAGCAGGTTGCGCAGCACCTGGGCGAGCAGCACCTCGTCCGAGCGCAGCGTCGCCTGAGCCGGCGGTTCCTCCACCACCAGCTCCACCTCGGGGCGCGCGGCCAGCGCCCGCAGCGTGCCGCGCAACTGCCCGAACACCGCGCGCAGATCGACGTCGGACCAGTCCGGCTCGATCCGGCCCGACTCCGCCTTGGCCAGGTCGAGCAGCTCGTTGACCAGCCCCAGCAGGTCGCCCGCCGAGGATCGGATCAGCCCCACCTGACGGGCCTGTTCGCCGGTGAGCGGGTCGGAGGCGGAGTCGGCGAGCAGCCGGGCCAGGCCGATGATCGCGGTGACCGGGGCGCGCAGCTCGTGGCTGACGTTCGCCAGGAAGCGGCTCTTCGACTCGCTGGCGGACCGCAGTTGGGCGGACTTCTCGTCCAGCTCGGCGTAGAGCGCCACCACGCCGCGGTTGGTCTCCTCCAGCTCCTCGGTGAGCTGGTTGTAGAGCGCCATCACACCACGGTTGGTCTCCTGAAGCTCGGAGTTGAGCACCGCCAGCTCGTCGCGCTGGCTGCGCACCTCGTCGAGGGCGGTGATGAGCTGCGCGTTCTGGGCGGCCAACTCGTCAAGCGCGGAACCCGGCGCCCGCTCGGCCAGCTCGGCGCGCAGCTCGGCGGCGCGCTCCACCGTCAGCTCCTCGCTGTTGTCGGGCACTCGTCGGGACATCCTCACGACCGTATCGCCATCGACAGCCACCACCCGCAACGTGTCCACCAGTCGCGCGACGGCGCCGGACTGCGGCTCGTACCGCCCGCCGGGGAGCGGACGCAGCGGCGACAGGTCCACCTGGAGGACCCGGCGGCCGACGGCGTCGCGGTCGAGGGCGAACGTGACGTCCGCGCCGTCGACACCGTGCAGCAGCTCCCGGGCCACCTCGCTCAGCGCGGTGGCGATCCGTACCTGGTCCTGGTGTTCCAGCCCGACCGCCGCGGCCACCTCCCGGCCGCGCTGCCGGACCAGGAAGATGTCCTGCTCCACCCGGAGCGCGAGGTGCAGGAGGGGTTCGGTCATGCCGCCCCCCGGGCCACCAGGACGCAGGCGTCGTCGCGTCGGACACCGGCGTCACGCAGCAGAGTCGCGGCGGCCAGCAGCGGGTTGCGGCCGGCGAGCCCGGGATAGTCGTCCAGATCCCAGCGATCCACCACCCCGTCACTGTGCATGACCAGGGTGGCGTCGCGCGAGAAGGGGTAGTCGTATCCCCGGATCGCCGGACGCTGGTGCCCGGCGATGCCCGGCAGCGAGACCAGCCCGCGCCGTCGCTCGCCCGGCGCGACGATCATCGCGGCGATGTTGCCCAGCCCGGCGTAGCGGAGGATCCCGGCGGCCGGATCCGGTTCGGCCACGGCGAGCGCGGCGCCCCGGGTGTGCGAGATGGTGGCGTGCAGGTGGCGCACCACGACGTCCGGCGGCCCGTCCGGCGCCGAACGGAACGCGGACACGGCCGCGCCGGTCGCGGCGGCGGCGAGCGGCCCGTGTCCCAGTCCGTCGGAGACCAGCACCTGCCGCCGGCCGTCCAGCTGGCGGACCGCGTACCCGTCGCCGCTGGTCTGCTCGCCGGTGATCGGCCGGGCCAGCCCGGCGGCCCAGTCCGGCTCGGGCGGCGCGTCGTCCCAGACCTGGACGACCAGGACGGTGCCCCGGCCCGGCGACGAGTAGCCGTCGAACCGGCTCGACTGCCGGGTGATCGCGCCGAGACCGATGCCGAGCGTGCCAGCTGTGGAGTGGCCGTCGACGGAGGAGAGCGTGAGGTCGGCCATGCCGGGGCCGGAGTCGATGGCCACCAGTTCCACCCCGGCCCGCTCGCCCCGGCGGGCCGGACGCATCAGGAGCGTGCCCTCGCGGGCGTGCTTGACCAGGTTGCTGGTGATCTCGGCGGTGACGATGGCCAGGTCCGCGACGCGCGGCGCGCTCAGTTCGAGCTGCCGGCCGAGGCGTTCGGCCGCCCGGCGTACGCTGCCGGCTGTCGCGCCGGTGTCGACCCGGAACCAGATGCCGTGGTCAGGTACCACGTCGGAGATCATCGCGACCACTTGGTGACGGTGATCCGCGTCCCCTCGCCGACAGCCGTCCGGATGTCGAAGTCGTCGACGAGCCGGCGGGCGCCGCTCAGCCCCAGGCCGAGCCCGCCGCCTGTGGTGTAGCCGTCGGTGAGCGCCAGGTCGAGGTCGGGGATGCCCGGTCCCTCGTCGGCGAAGACGATCCGTACGCCGCGCCGCCGACCGTCGGACACGGTGCTCACCTCGGCGCTGCCCCCACCGCCGTAGATCAGCGTGTTGCGGGCCAGCTCGCTGGCGGCGGTGACGAGCTTCGTCTGGTCGACCAGGGAGAGCCGGGTCGCGACGGCTGTGGTACGCACCAACTGCCGGACCCGCACCACGTCCTCGTCGCTGCGGATCGCCTGCGTCGCCGGCACACCCAGGTCGACGCCCACGGTCATGCCGTCGCCGTCGTCTCGGTGTCCTCGTCGTCGGCCGCCTCGTCCCACTCGTCGGGACGGCTGGCCGCGATCAGCTCCATGCCGCGCTCGACGTTCAGCGCGGTACGGATGCCGTTGAGCGACAGCCCCAGCTCGACGAGCGTGATGGCGACGGCCGGACGCATGCCGACCACCACCGTCTCGGCGTCCAGCACCTTCGAGATGGACGCGATGGTCGACAGCATCCGGCCGACGAAGGAGTCGACGATGTCCAGCGCCGTGATGTCGATGATCACGCCGTGGCAGCCGGTGGCGACGATCCGCTCGGCCAGGTCCTCCTGCAGCTGGATCGCCGTCTGGTCGGACATGTCGACCTGGATGGAGACCAGCAGGATGTCGCCGATCTTGAGGATCGGCACCCGTTCCATCAGGACTCCCGGCGCGGGCGGCGGGCGGTGGTCTCGACCCCGGTCAGGCGCAGCACGTGGCGCAGCGCGTCGGCGAGGCTCGCCTTGGTGGCGATGTCACCGAACTCGATGCCGAGGGCCACGATCGTCTGGGCGATCTGCGGGCGGATGCCGGAGATGATGCAGTCGGCGCCCATCAGCCGGGCGGCCACCACGGTCTTGAGGATGTGCTGGGCGACCTGAGTGTCGACCGCCGGCACGCCGGTGATGTCGATGATCGCGTAGGGCGAGCCGGTGTCGACCAGCGTCTGGAGCAGTCGCTCCATCACGACCTGGGCGCGGGCCGAGTCCAGCGTCCCGACCAGCGGGACGGCGACCACGCCCTCCCAGAGCTTGACCACCGGGGTGGACAGCTCCAGCAGTTGCTCCGCCTGGTCGGCGATCAGGCTCTCGCGGGCCCGGACGAACGTCTCGAACGTGAACAGCCCCATCTGGTCGACCAGCGCGGAGAAGGCGACGAAGTCGCGCAGGGCGTCGGTGCCCTTCTCGTCCTCCAGCACCTCCAGCAGGGTGTCCTTGAGCGCGAACACGCTGATCGCGGTCTCGGTCGCGGAGAACCCCTGCCGGGCCCGGTTTGTGGACAGCTCGGACAGCACCGCCCGCAGCTCACCGCCGTACTCGTCGGCCAGGTCGGAGACACCGTGCTGACCGGCCTCGACCAGCGCCCGGTGCAGTTCCTGGACCTGCCGGGCCAGCTCGGCCCGGCTCAGGCGACCGCGCAGCGAACTCGCGACGATCTCCGTCCAGCGGTTGGTCAGCCGATCCGCGTGCTGACTGAGCAGGTGGGCGAGCCGACCACCCTGTTCGGCGCTCATCGCCATGCTGACCTCCCTGATTTGGACGGGCGGACTCTATCACCGGAGCCTGACGCGCTACTTGTCGCAGAGCAAAGAATGATCGGCCGCACCTGTGACCGCTCCCGTTCTGCGCGACGCGCCCGTCGTGGGATACCGTTTCCCCCGAACACAGGAGGTCGACGAATGTCCTTGACGGTGCACACGGAACAACGCGGCGACGTGGTCGTCGTGTCGGTCGCGGGCGAGCTGGACATGGCCACGGCACCGCAGCTCCAGGACCAGATCACGGATCTGCTGGACAAGGGGCGCAGCCGCCTCGTCTTCGACCTGGCCGAGGTCTCGTTCTGCGACTCCACCGGCCTGTCGGTGTTCGTCCGGGCGAAGAACAACTGCGACGAGGCCGGTGGCGTGGTCCGGCTGGCCGCCCCGCAGCGCGGCGTGCTGCGCATCCTCGAGGTCAGCGGCCTGGTCGAGGTGCTGCACACGTACCCGACGGTGGAGCAGGCCGTCGCGGGCGATCCCACCCCGGCCTCCTCCTGACCGATCCCGCTCAGCGCTCGTCCTCGATGTAGCGGGGACGGGCGATCACCATGCCCGCAGCCGTCTGCACGGCCAGCGCCACCAGCAGGAAACCGATCGGGGCGGTCCAGCCGCCGGTCGCCTCGTAGAGGATGCCCACCAGCAGCGGCCCGAGCGCGGCGATGACGTACCCGGTGCTCTGCGCGAACGCGGACAGCGCCACGGTGCCCTCGGCGGTCCGGGCGCGCAGCCCGATCGTGGTCAGGATGAGCGGGAACGCGCCCTGGCCGAGCGCCAGCAGCAGCACCCACAGCGGTGCCAGGCCGTGCGGGGCGAGCGCCAGACCGGTGTACGCGGCGGCGGAGAACACAGTCAGCGACAGCACCAGCGGGCGCAGCGTGGCCAGCCGGCCGGCCAGCGCCGGCATCATCAGCGCCACCGGCACGCCCAACGCGGTCACGCCGGCGAGCAGCAGCCCGGCTGTCTCCGGCCGGTATCCGGCGTCCCGGAACAACTGGGCCAGCCAGCCCATGATCGCGTACCCGCTGAGCGACTGCGCCCCGAAGTAGACAGCCATGGCCCAGCCGAGCCGGGTCCGGCCCGGCTGCACCCGGGCCGGGGCAGCGACCGCCACCGCCGGGGGCGCGGCCCGTCGCGCGGCGCGGGCCCGCAGCGCCAGCGGCACCCACGGGAGTACGGCCAGCGCGGCCAGCCCGGCCCAGATGCCGAGTCCGGCCCGCCAGGAGCCGAACGCGTGCGCCACCGGCACGGCGGAGGCGGCGGCCACCGTCGTGCCCACCGTCAGGGCCATCGTGTACGCCCCGGTGACCAGTCCGGTGCGGTGCGGGAAGTGCTGCTTGACGAGCATCGGCAGCAGGATGTTCGCCACCGCGATGCCGGCCAGCGCGAGCGCGCTGGTCAGCACGAAGATCGCCGCCGAGCCGGTGACCGCGCGCAGCACCTGCCCGACGGTGAGCGCCAGCATGGCCAGCACCAGCACCCGGGGCGCGGCCCAGCGGCGGACCAGCCACGGGGTGAGCGCGCCCAGCCCGGCGAACGCGATGGTGGGCAGGGTGGTGACCAGGCCGGCCATCGCGCCGGACAGCCCCAGCCCGACCCGGATCTCGTCGAGCAGGGCGCCGAGGCTGGTCACCGCGGCCCGCAGGTTCAGCGCGACGAGCAGCATCCCCGCGAGCACGAGCAGGCCGCCCCGGACCGGACCGGCCGCCGGGGCGGGGGCCGGCGCGGATGCGGCACCCGGCGTGGGCACTGCCGCGGCGGGCGCAGTTGGCGGAGTCATGACCTCGAACCTACAATCATGGGATGAATTTCGGCACGAGGTGTAACCCGTGACACCCGCCCGGGATTCCGTCACCGTGCCGCCCCGCGGTCACCGGGTCCGGCAGACGATCGAAGCGCTCCGGGAACGGATCCTCGGCGGCGAGTGGCCGGTGGGCGGGCGCATCCCCACCGAGCCGCAGCTGGTCGCCGCGCTCGGCGTCGGGCGGAACACCGTCCGCGAGGCGGTCCGGGCGCTCGTGCACGCCGGGGTGCTGGAGTGCCGGCAGGGCTCCGGCACGTACGTGGTGTCGACGGACGAGCTAGCGCCGGTGGTGGCCCGCCGGCTCACCGACGACCGGATGACCGAGGTGGTCGAGGTCCGGCGCGCGTTCGAGGTGGAGGCCGCCCGGCTCGCCGCGCTGAGGCGTACCCCCGACGACCTGGCGGCGCTCGACGGCGCGCTCGCGGCCCGCGAGGCCGCCTGGCGCGGCGGCCGGGTGAACGAGTTCGTCGAGGCGGACGCCGCGCTGCACACGGCCGTGGTGGCCGCCGCGCACAACGCCATGCTGGCCGAGCTGTACGCCTCGGTCGGCGCCGCGCTGCGCAGCACTGTGGCCCAGGCGATGGGCGAGGCGCTGACCCCGGAGCGGTACGTGGATCACGGCCGGCTGGTCGAGGCGATCCGGGCCGGCGACCCGCAGCGGGCGGCGATCGAGGCCGGTGCTTTTCTCGAAGGCCCCGCCGAGGCATAGGTTGTCCCCGACGCAGACTCATCAGGGCACGGGAGTACGGATGCTCAAGGGCTTCAAAGACTTCATCATGCGCGGCAACGTCGTCGACCTCGCGGTCGGTGTCGTCATCGGCGCCGCGTTCACAGGCGTGGTGACCCAGCTCACCAAGTCGTTCCTGGAACCGCTGGTACGCGTGTTCATCGCGCTGATCACGGGCAGCAAGGACGGCCTCAGCGGATCGACCCCGAAGTTCCGGGGCATCCCGTTCGACTGGGTGGCCTTCGTCAACGCGGCGATCACGTTCGTGCTCACCGCGGCGGCGCTGTACTTCCTCGTCGTCTACCCGATGAACAAGCTCGCCGAGCGCCGCAAGCGCGGCGAGGAGCCGCCGCCCTCGGCCCCGAGCGAGGAGGTCAAGCTGCTCACCGAGATCCGGGACGCGTTGCTCGCCGGCAACCACGGCACGCCCGGCCAGCGCAGCGCCCTGGACGACGTGCTCGGCCGCCGGCAGGAGCCGCCCGCGCCGCGCTGACGCCATAGCCGATCGGCCCCCGCGACGATCTCGCGGGGGCCGACGTGCATCGAACACATGTTCGATAGAGTCCGGGCATGGAGCAGCGCAGGCACTGGTGGAACGGGAAATGGGGACGCCTCGCCCGGCGTGACGTCTTCCTCCGGGTGGACGGCGACCGCTGGCACGTGGAGCAGCGGGCCGGCGGCGCCGAGGGGGTCTCCCGGTTCTACGAGCACGCCAGCGTCGAGGAGGCCGAGGAGACGGTCCGGGCGCTGCTGGACGGCACCGACACCTGGCGCGAGCTGTCCCCCCGTCCGCCGGGCGGCTGGGCCCCGTCCGTTTAGCGCCCGCGCGCCCCGGGAACCGCTTCCGCATGAGCCAGCAGCAGGACACCGTCTCCCGGGTCACCACCGGCATGCGCGTGGTCGACTCCGCAGGCGTCGAGGTGGGCACAGTCGATCTCGTGCAGCGCGGCGACCCGGCCGCGGTGACCGTGCAGGCACCCGCACCTGTCGACCCGGGCAGCAGCCTGGACGAGCTGATCGAGTCGGCGGCGGTCGACGAGCCGGACGTACCGGCCGACCTGGCCGCCCGGCTGCTGCGCGACGGCTACCTCAAGGTCTCCACCGAGCTGGTCCGCACCGGCGCGGTCTACGTGCTGGCCGACCGGATCGCCGCGGTGAGCGACGGCGCGGTACGCCTCACCGTCCCGGTCGCGGAGCTACCCGCCGAGGAGTGACCTCGACCGCTTCCCTCTCACCCCGTGTGGCCTGCTCCGGCACGGACGGGGTCGCGCGGCGGCGGAACAGCAGCAGCATCAGCCAGCCCGCTATCAGGCCCCAGAACGCGCCGCCCACCCCGAGCAGGCTCACCCCGGAGGCGGTGACCACGAACGTCACCACCGCCGCCTCCCGCGCGCCCGGCTGGGCGACCGCCGCCGTGACCGCGCCGGCGAGCGCGCCGAGCAGGGCGAGCCCGGCGACGGCCTCGACGAGCACCGGCGGAGAGAGCAGCACCAGGGCGGTGGCCACGCCGGCGCCCATGCCGAGCAGGGCCAGGCCGATCCCGGCGGTGACCGAGGCGATCCAGCGCCGTTCCGGGTCAGGGTGGGCGTCCGGTCCGGCGGCCAGGGCGGCGGTGATCGCTGCGAGGTTCACCGCGTGGCCGCCCGCCGGGGCGCCGAGGGCGGTGGCGAGGCCGGTCACCCGCAGCGCCGAGCCCAGCGGGGCGCGGTAGCCGTACCCGGCGAGCACAGCGGTGCCGGGCACGTTCTGGGCGGCCATGGTGACCAGGAACAGCGGCAGCGCGAGCCCGACGACTGCGGGCAGCGTCCAGGCCGGCGCGGTGAGCGCGACGACGGGTGCGGCGTCCAGCCGGGCCGGCCCGGAGGTGGTGAGCGCGATCGCGACCACTGCCACGGCGAGCGCGCCGGGCACCGCCCAGCGGCGGGCGAACCGGTGCAGCAGCAGCCAGACCAGCACCACCGGCCCGGCCAGCCGGGGCACCTCGACCAGGGCGCGTACCGGTGCCGTACACAACGGCAGCAGCACCCCGGCGAGCATGGCGGAGGCGATCGGGGCGGGGATCGCGGCGACCGCGCGGCCGAGCGCGGGGATCAGCCCGGCCGCGATGATCAGCAGCCCGGCGACCAGGAAGGCGCCGACTGCGGCGGGCCAGCCGCCGGGGACCGGCCCGGTGGCCACGAGCAGCGCCGCGCCCGGCGTGGACCAGGCGATGGCGAGCGGCAGCCGGTGCCGCAGGCCGAGCCAGACCGCGCAGGCGCCGCTGGCGACGCAGAGCGCGAGCAGGCCGGAGGCGGCCTGGTCCGGATCGGCGCCGACCGCGCGCAGCCCGGCCAGGACGACTGTGAACGAGCTGGCGAAGCCGACCAGGGCGGTCACCACGCCGGCCAGGACGGGTTGGAGCCGACCGCCCATGCCCACCTCCTCCGACCGTTCCGTTTACGGAACGGCACGGTGTAGCACGATAGCCCCCATGACAGCCGCCGCACCAGCCGACGACCGGGGCGCCCAGGAGGTGGGCCGGCGCATCCGCTCGCTCCGTACCGAGCGGGGCATCTCCCTGTCCGAGCTGGCCCGCCTCGCGGGCGTCGGCAAGGCCACGCTCTCCGGCCTGGAGAACGGCGTGCGCAACCCCCGGCTGGAGACCCTGTACGCGATCACCGCGCAGCTCGGCGTACCGCTGACCGCCGTGCTCTCCCCGCCCGGCGAGACGCCGACCGTACGCGGCACGGCGGTCGGGGCAACGCTGCTTGAGGTGTTCGACGACAGGGAGGCGACCTACGAGCTGTACCGGATGCGGGTCGGCCCGGGGCCGGCGCAGCTCTCCCCCGCCCACTCCGGCGGCGTCACCGAGCACGTGACGATCTTCTCCGGGGCGCTGCGCGCCGGCCCGGCCGACGCCCCACTGACCGCCGGCCCCGGGGGCTACCTGCGGTGGACCTCCGACGTGCCGCACGTCTATGCGGTGGTGGGCGAGGAGGAGGTCCACGCGAGCCTTCTGCTGCGTTATCCTCGTCCGTCCACACCGGACAGTTGACGCATACCCAGGATGTAAGCGGATGACATTTCTTTCAGTAGACCCGCCAGCGCGTGCAGACGCGGAGCCGTTCTTCTTGGCAAGCTTGTCGTCATGACGCTCATCCTCCGCTCGGCCATCCTCAACGACGTCGGCCTCGTCCGGACCAACAACGAGGACTCCGCCCTCGCCGGTGACCGCCTCGTGGCGGTGGCCGACGGCATGGGCGGACTCCCCGCCGGCGAGGTGGCCAGCGAGATCGTCATCCGGATCCTGGACGAGCTGACGCCGCCCACCGGCGCCGACGAGGCGGCCGACGCGCTGCGCGCCGTGGTCAGCACCGCGAACCAGCGCATCCGCGCGGCCATCACGGTGGACCCGGCCCGCGACGGCATGGGTACCACGCTGACCGCCGCCCTGCTCGCCGGGGACACCCTGGTCCTGGCGCAGGTCGGCGACTCCCGCTGCTACCTGCTGCGTGACCACGAGCTGACCCAGCTCACCCGCGACGACACGTTCGTGCAGGCGCTCGTCGACCAGGGCGCGCTCTCCCGTGACCAGGCCCGGCACCACCCCCAGCGCTCGCTGGTCACCCGCGCGGTACAGGGCTCCGACGCGCCACCCGCCGTCGGCGCGCTCACCGTCTTCCCCGGTGATCGGCTGCTGCTGTGCAGCGACGGCCTCTCCGACTACGTGGAGGACGCCGCCATCGCGGCGGCGCTCGCCACCTACGGCGACCGCCAGCAGTGCGGCGAGCAACTGGTGAAACTGGCCCACCAGGCCGGCGCGCCGGACAACGTGACGGTGGTCATCTCGGACGTCACCGAGGCGTGAGCCGCCGCCCTTTCCGGTTGCGGACCACGGCGGGTGCGGCTGGGATGAACGGATGCACATTCGCCGGCTGGCCGCCGATGAACGACTGACCACCAGCTTCCCGCTCCAGGCGTACGCGTTCGAGGCCTCGCCGATGGGCGCCACCCGGACCGACCAGTTCCGCGCCTACCTGCCGTACAACGCCGGGAACACGACGCTGGTGGCCGAGGAGGACGGGGTCACCGCGGCGGCCGCGTCGGCGATACCGATGCGGCAGAACCTGCGCGGCGCGGTGCTGCCGATGGCCGGTGTCGCGGGCGTGGCCACCCATCCGCTGGCCCGCCGGCGCGGCCACGTCCGCACGCTGATGCGGCAGCTCCTCGACGACATGCGCGACGAGGGCCACCAGCTCACCGCGCTGCACCCGTTCCGCGCCTCGTTCTACGAGCGCTTCGGCTACATCGGGCTGCCCCGGCGGCGTACCGCGATCTTCGACCCGGCGGACCTGGCGCCGCTGCTGCGCGCCGAACTGCCCGACGAGCTGGTCTGGGAGCGGATCGGCGCGGGGTATCCGAGGTGGCGCGCGTACACCGAGCGGTGCCTGCGCGAGCGGCACGGCTTCGCGGTCTTCCCGGACTTCCGGGCGGTCGGGCTGCGCGACCGGGACGACCGCTGGCTGGTGAGCGTGGTGCGCGGCGGGAAGACGGTCGGCGCGGTCACCTACCGGATCGACGACCATGCCGGCACGCTGCTCGCCGACGACCTGCTCGTCGACGACCCGTACGCCCGCGCGTCGGTGCTCCAGTTCTTCGCCCGGCACGTCGACCAGGTGGCGCGGATCAGCGTGCAGGTGACCCCCGACGAACTGCCCGAGCTGTGGCTCACCGACCTCGACGTGCGGGTGGAGGCGCGGGTGGCCCGGCCCGACCCGACCGCGCCGATGGCCCGGCTGCTCAGCCTGGAGGCGCTGGCCGAACAGCCGGTCGGGGCCGGCCGGGTGCTGGTCGAGGTGGTCGCCGACAGGTGGCTCGCCGGCCGGCACCTGCTCGACGGCACCACCGGCAAGCTCGCGGTGCTGCCGGCCTCCACCGCCGCCGAGGGCAGCGTGCCGACCGCGCGGCTCACCGCCGCCGGTCTGTCCGCCCTGGCGTACGGCGTGCTCGACCCGGCCGAGGTGGTCGTACGCGGGCTCGGTGAGGTTCCGGTGGACGCGGCCGGTGAGCTGCGACGGCTCTTCCCCCGGGAGCTGCCGCACCTGTTCGCCGACTTCTGAGGCGGGTTGGCGGCACGCGCCCGGGGGTAGGGTGCAGCGCGTGCCGGAGTGGCTGGAAGCGGGATTCTGGGGCCTGCTCGCCGGGTCGGCCCTGCTGATCGGGGCGGCCGTCGGGTTCTTCGCGCGCGTACCGCGCCCGGTGACCGCCTCGGTGATGGCGTTCGGGGCGGGCGTGCTGCTCTCCGCCGTGTCGTTCGAGCTGATCGACGAGGCGCACGAGCAGGGCGGCCTGCTGCCGGTGGCGATCGGCGCGGCGGCCGGCGCGCTCGCGTACACCGGGGCGAACGTGCTGCTGGCCCGGCACGGCGCCCGGCACCGCAAGCGTTCCGGCGACGAGCAGCCGTCCGAGCGGGAACAGCCCGGCTCGGGCAGCGCCATCGCGGTCGGCGCGCTGCTCGACGGCGTACCCGAGTCGGTGGTGATCGGCGCGAGCCTGCTGGCCGGCGGCCCGGTCAGCCTGGTCACCGTCATCGCGGTGTTCCTCAGCAACGTGCCGGAAGGGCTTTCCAGCGCGGCCGGCATGCGGCTGGCCGGGCGCACCCGGCGCTACGTGTTCGGGCTGTGGACGGCCATCGCGTTGATCTCCGGTGCGGCGGCGCTGGCCGGGTACACGCTGCTCGGCGGCGCACCGCCGGAGGTGCTGGCGACGATCACCGCGCTCGCCGCCGGCGCGATCCTGGCGATGATCACCGACACCATGGTCCCGGAGGCGTTCGCCGACGCGCACCTGCTGGTCGGGTTGATCACCGTGCTCGGTTTCCTGGTCGCGTTCGCGCTCTCGCACGCCTGACCGGCCCGCCCGGCACCCGGCTGATCATGAAGTTGGCCGCCTCGCCCGCGCGCCTCGCACCCCGCCCTCTTCAGCCCGTGATCAAGGAGTTTGTGTCACCCAAGGAGATCAACTAGGGCGTGTTTCATAAGCCGGTCAGAGCCACTCGCAGATGATGGTGATGGTCAGGACGGCCTGGAAGCGGACGGCTAACTTGTCGTAGCGGG